>CALBMW010000852.1 GCA_937896275.1 uncultured Myxococcales bacterium | reverse complement strand
CTCGTCATCAAGGCCTCGGCCGGCGTGGCCCTGCGCGCCCCGATCTGGCGCGCGGCCAACGCCGCCGAGGGCGCGGCCGCGCTCGCCGCGGCGGGCTTCGAGCTGTGTGGCTTGGCCGCCGATGGCCCCGACGACCTGTTCACCATGAAGCTGCCCCACCGCGTGGCCTTCGTGCTGGGCAACGAGAGCGCGGGCGTGAGCCCGGCCGTGGCCGAGACCGTGACCCGGTGGGTGCGCATCCCGATGGCGCGCGGCGTCGAGTCCCTCAACGTCGCCATGGCGGCGGCGGTGGTGGCCTTCGAGATCGCGCGGCGTCGCGGCGTGGGCCGCTGACGGCTCTCTCGGGACAAGCCAGCCGACAGGCCTCAGGAGAAGATGGCGCCCACCGGCACGTGATCGCTGGGCCGCTGGCCCTTGCGCTCGTCACGATCGACGAAGACGTCCGTCAGCCGCTCTGCGAGCGGGCGCGTGGCGTACACCATGTCGATGCGAAGGCCGTTGTCCTTGGCGAAGCCGAGCATGCGGTAGTCCCACCACGAGTAGACGCCGGGCTGATCGTTCCTCAGGCGGAAGGTGTCCACCAGGCCCCAGTCGACGACGCCCTGGAGCGCGGCGCGCGCCTCTGATCGGCACAACACCGTGTCCTTCCACTCTTCGGGGCGCGCCACGTCGCGGTCGTCCGGGGTGACGTTGAAGTCGCCACAGAGGACGAGCGGCTGGGTCGGATCGCAGCTGCGCTCGAGCCAAGCGCGCAGGCGGGCGTACCAGGCAAGCTTGTAGGCCCACTTGTCGCTGTCCGGCTCCCCCCCGTTGGGCACGTAGACGCACACCACCCGGATGCCCCCGACCGTGCCGGCGATCAGCCGCGACTGCGGATCGTCCACGCCGTCGCCCATGCCGCGGACCACGTCGGTGATGGGGCTCCTCGCCAGGATGGCGACGCCGTTGTAGGTCTTCTGGCCGAAGGTCTCGACGTAGTAGTCCAGCTCCTCCTCGGCGGCGGGCGGGAAGTCCTCGTCGGGCGCCTTGAGCTCCTGCAGGCACAGGACATCCGGCGTGTTGCGGTCGAGCCAGTTGAGCAGGCGCTCCTGGCGCGCGCGCACCGAGTTGATGTTCCAGGTGACGATCTTCATCGCGAGGCCTCCCCCAACACGCCGATCCCGACTCGGCTGTCCTCGAACCAGCGCGCCAGCACTGCGCGGGCGGGCTTCCCGCGGGGCGTATAGCCGCGGTCGTCGGCGCCGCCGAAGCCAAACCAGTTCCAGACATAGAGCCCCGCGAGGCGCGGCTCGGCGTGCCAGGCGCGGTAGAGCGCGCGATAGCAGCGCAGTTGCAGATCCAGCGCCGGGTGCTCGCCCTCGCGATGGTCCCAGGGACGGGCCGCCCCGTGCGCGCTCGACGGGTAGCCGATCTCGGTGAACACGAAGCGCAGGTCGCGCGCGTCGGCCCAGGCGATCAGCGCCTCGGCCCAGGATCGCCAGCCCGCCACCAGCGCCGCCTCGTCCGGATCGGCGATGGGCGTGAGCTCGTGATAGGCCGTCAGCCCCACCACGTCGAGCGCGTCCCAGAAGGGCACCTGCGCGTAGTGATCCCAGTTGGCCGAGTAGGTCAGCTGCCCGTGGTAGACGGCGCGCACGTCGGCGATCAGCGCGCGCCACCGCGGCACCTCGCCCTCGAGGCTCAAGAGCTCGCTGCCCACCGAGAACAGCCCCACCGCACCGCTGGCCTCGGCGAGGCGCGCGTAGTGCAGCACGAAGGCGCGGTAGTCGGCCCACCAACGCTCCAGATCGGGGGGCGCCAAGGTGCCACGCCAGACGCCCATCGCGCGCTCCTCGACGTGCACGATCGGCAGCAGGAAGACCCGCATCCCACGCGCCCGCGCCGCGCCGATCACCGTCGCGAGCAGCGCGTCGTCAGGGGTCAGCCCCGCCCGGCGCGCCAGCCCCGGGCTGTCCACCGTCTGCTGCCCGTAGCGCACCACCAGCTCGACGTCGGTGACCCCGGTGGCGGCCATTTCGTCCAGCAACATCGAATAGATGCGCTGTTGAACCGCCGGCTCGGGATCGCTCACGAAGAGCCCCAGCGAGGCCCCCCTGCGGAAGCCGTCGGGCCGAGGCATCGGGTCGGGCAGGTCCGCCGCCGGCGAGGTGGTGAGCGCCGCGGCGGGCCCCCGGGCGCGACAGGCCGGCGGACCACAGAGCGCCATCAGCGCGAGGCTCGCGAGCGCCCAGCCCCTCACGGCCCCAGCCGCTCGGCGATGGTGCGCGCGCTCATCACCCCCTTGTAGACGTAGAGTTCGCCCGGCAGGTCGTCCTCGAGCGCCGCCTCGCTCACGCGCAACCGCTGGCTCACCGCGAAGAGCACCCGATCCTTCAACCCGGCCTGGACCATCTCGACGCGCCGCCACACGGCGTCGCGGCTCCAGAAGCCCATCACCTCGAGGTAGGCGCGGGCGCCGGTCTCGGCATGGGTGAAGACCAGGTCGGGCACGCACACCCCGGCGCCGGGCACCGACAGCACCCGCGTCGACCGGCGCGCCCGCCACGGCGTACCGAGCGCGGCGAAGCGCTCCAGCAAGACGGCCACGTCGTCGGAGGGGCCCGCCGCGCTGGCCGCCTCGGCCGCGTCGCCCCCGCCCTCGTGCTCGAAGACCAGCGGCAGGCGCTCCTTGCCCCAGCGCAGATCCGCCCGCAGCGAATAGTGCGCCGCGCCCTCGAGCGCCGGCAGCATCATCGCCAGCGCCAGCCCGTACTTCGTCGACGCCTGGAACATGCTCAGCGGGCCGTCCAGCTCGATGCGCCACGCCTCGTCGGGCAGCGCCTCGATGCTGTACAGCAGCCGGTGGAACTTCAGCTTGTGAAAGAAGGCGCGGGCGCCGCTCACCTCGACGAAGCGGGCCTCGATCACCACGCGCACCGCCCGCAGCAGCACCGCCTGGCCCTGCGCTCGGTCATAGGCGTCGACCAGCCGCTCGGCGCCGATGGGCTTCAGATCCACCAGGCGATGGGCGGCCTTCAGATCGGCGAAGAGGGCCGCGTCCAGCGCTTGGACGTCCAGCCCCAAGGTGGGCGCGACCGCCGCCAGCACCGCCTCGCGTTGGAAGGCCTCGTCCGCCTCGAGCGCCCGGCGCGCCACCGCCGCCGCCGCGAAGACCGCCGCGCGCAGCGTGGGCGGATCCACCCCGTCGCGCATCTCGAAGGTGCAACGGTCGGTGAGCAGCTTGCGCAGGCCATCGGCGATCCTTCGGTCGGCCGCGCCCACCGGCACCGCCTCCCAGGCCTCCTCGAGCGCCTCGCGCGAGGAGCCCACCAGTCCCTCCGCCGCCTCGACCAGGCCCTGCGCGACCTCGATCGCGCGCGCGCGCCGTCGAGCGTCGAGCGGTCGCACGCGCAGGGTGTTCCCCTGGCGCTGCACCCGCACCAGATCAGCGGTAAGCATCATGCTCACGGCGCCGCTCGTTGGTGAAGGTCTCGGCCGTGCCCGCCGCCACCAGCTCGTACAGGACGGCCCGCTTGCCCTGCGCCTTCCGCAGGATGCGCCCCAGGCGCTGCACGTGCTCCCGCACCGAGCCGCTGCCCGAGATGACGATCGCCACGTTCGCGTCGGGCACGTCCACGCCCTCGTTGAGCACCTTCGAGGTCGCGAGCCCCCCGAAGGTGCCGTCCGCGAAGCCGGCCAGCAGCGCGCTGCGCTCGCTGGGTCGCGTCTGGTGCGTGATGACCGGCAGCAGGAAGCGCCGCGAGACCTCGTAGGCGGTGTCGTTGTTCTGCGTGAAGATGATGGCCCGATCCTGCCGGTGCTGGTGCAGCAGGTACTCCACGTACTCCAGCTTCGAGGGCGCCGCGAAGGCCAGCCGCCGCTGGGCCTGGTAGGCCTGCATGGCGCGCCGCCCCTCGGCCGAGCGGGACGATCGCATCACGAAGTCGCTCCAGCCGTTCGGCTGGCTCATGCGGATGCCCTGGCCGCGCACGAAGTCCCGGTAGACGCCGCGCTCGTGGTCGTAGGCCGCGCGCTCCTCCTCGGTGAGATCCACGTAGATGGTCTCCACGTGATAATCGGCCAGGTAGTCGCCCGCCAGCTCGCCGACCTCGCGCCGGTAGACCAGGGGCCCGATCAGCTCGCCCAGCTCGACGTGCCGCCCGTCCGCCCGCTCGGGCGTGGCGCTGAGCCCCAGCCGATAGGGCGCCAGGCAGCCGCGCGCCGCGAGCGCATAGGCATCGCCCGGCAAGTGGTGGCACTCGTCGAACACCACCAGACCGAAGCGCGCGCCCAGGTGCTCCATGTACAGGTAGGCCGAGTCATAGGTCGTGACGGTGAGGTCTTCGACGCTGTAGTCCCCGCCGCCGATGATGCCGACGGGCAGCGCGAAGGCCGAGCGCAGCTGGTCATACCACTGCCGGACCAGATCCAGGGTCGGCACCACCACCAGCGTGCTGCGCTGGACCGCGTCGATGGCGAGCTGGGCCATGTAGCTCTTGCCAGCGCCGGTCGGCAGGGCGACCACGCCGCGCCCTCGGTGGCGGCGCCAGGCCTCGAGCGCCTCGGTCTGGAAGGGTCGCGGCTCGCGCCTCACGCGCAGCCCGTGGGGCAGCTCGCCGTAGGCCCGCGCGGTGTCCTCGTAGGCCTCCTTGCGCCGTACGAAGCCCATCACGACATCGGCGTAGGCGAGCGCCGGCGCCCGGTGGCAAGCCGTGCGGGCGTCCCATTGGCAAATCGGCGGCAGCGCGGTCGGATCCTCCGCGTCGCGGATCTCCAGCGTGCCGGCGTGGAAGCGCAGCGTGGCCATCGCGCGACTTCTACCGCATCGCCGCCCCCCCGCAACACCCTGCGAGGCCATTCGCGGTCATGGTCGCGGTCCCCGACAGGGTCGAGGCGCGCTCCCTCCCCCACCCGCGCGACCCGACGATGCCGAAAAAGCGCCCTCTTCTCGCGAGCTTCGATCACGACTGACCCTCCCTGGCCGCGCCCGGAACGCACTCCGGCTGGCCAAGGCCGGCCCGGTTCGCCAAGATGGCGGCCTCGCGTCGACCCTCGGAGTCGCTCCTCATGCGGAAGGCCCGCGTCACCTTGCTGGCCATGGCGGCGCTCTTGTGCGCGACGCCCGCCGCCGCGGTGACGCCCGATCGGCTCTTTCAGCCCGTGGGCGTGTGGCCCGCGGTCGGCGCCGCCCTGCTCCGGGCCTGGGACGCCCTGCCCGCACCGCCCGCGACGTGGCGCGCCGCCCTGCTGCCCGCCGCCGCGGTCGGCGAGCCCGGCCGGGGTCGCCTGGTCTACGGGATCCCGCTCACCCCGTCTGAGGGCATCTACATCCGTAACCCCGGCGAGGTCTGGACGACCACCGAGGTCATCGCGGCGCTGCGCGAGGCTGCACGCCTGGTCCGCGTGCGCCACCCCGGGGGCTTCGACCTCGTGGTGGGCGACATCGCGATGCGCGGAGGCGGCGGCTTCCGACCGCACAAGACGCATCAGACCGGCCTCGACGCCGATCTGCGGTACTACCAGACCGGCATCGAGCCCGGTGACTACAGCTACCACTTCGTCACCGAGGCCAACTTCGACACGCCGCGCGTGTGGGCCCTGCTGCAGGCGCTCATCGAGATCGACGCCGCCGACCGGATCTTCATGGACGTCCGCCACCAGCGACGCCTCTTCCAGTACGCCACGGGCGAGCTGGGCCTGAGCCGCGACGACCTCTACCCCATCCTCAGCTACCCGCACGGCGGCTCCCGCAAGGACGCGCTGGTGCGGCACGTGCGTGGCCACCACAACCACCTGCACGTCCGCTTCCGCGCGCCGCTCGCCCACGCTGTGGGGGCCTTGTTCACGATCGACGAAGCGGTCACCGCGCAGCGCGAGCTCGACCTCGAGGAGCTCGGGCGCTTCGATCACGTGGTGCGACGCGGCGACACCCTCGGCGCCATCGCCAGCCTGCACGCCGTCGACCTCGGCGAGCTGCGCCGCTGGAATCACCTCGGAAAGCGCAGCATCCTGCGCCCCGGCAAGGTGATCGTGGTCCGTCGGGGCAGCGGCGGCGCGGACGACGAGACGATGATCCCGTGAACGACCTGGGTCGCTGAGGCGCTCGGTCGCTGAGACGCTCCGTCGTCGAGACGCTCGGTCGCCTCAGTAGCCGAAGAGCAGCGGCCCGAAGGCCACGATCACCAGCGCGGCGCCCATCACCGTCACCGGCAGCAGGATGCGCTCGTGGCGGTTCCAGAACGAGCCCTGCTCGGCGAAGGCCAGGCGCACCTCGGGTTCGCCCACCACCTGCCGCGTGAGCAGCTGGTTGAGAGCGACGGGGGGCGTCAGGTAGCCCAGCTCGAAGGCCACCAGCACCACCATCCAGAAGTGCACCGGATCGATGCCGTTGCGATAGGCGACCTCGGCGATGGTGGCCGACACCAGGATCACCGCGCCGTACGGGTCCATGATCATGCCGATGATCACCAGCACCACCACCAGCAGCCCCATCGTGGTCCACACCGAGCCGAAGGTCTGCGGGAACACGCTCATCAGATCGGCGCGCTCGATGATCCCACCCAGGCAGATCGACAGCCCCATCAGCATCAGCAACGCGCCGATGTGGTGGCTCGTCTCGGTGGTGGCCTGCTGCACGGACGCCGCGAAGCCCGGATGATCCTGAGCGGGCTCCGCTCGGCGCACGGCCCGACGGTCGTAGATCAGCATGGCCAGCAGCACGACGGGCAGGATCACGGCCGCGTAGTTCTCGTCGACCGTGGCGTCGAGCACCAGGCCGTAGAACAGGAGCACCACGGCGGCCACCAGGGCATAGGGCAAGATCGGCAACAACGCGCGCCCCATCGCCGGGATGGCGTCGGCCGGGCGCGCCAGGCTCATCTTGCCCTGCCGGTTGACGAGGGACGCGATCAGGAACAGCACCGTGCTCAGCAAGAAGACCTTCAGGCCCCATCCGTAGAGCTGATCGGTGGTGACCTGACGGTTGAGGCTCGCGACGATCACCACCAGCAGGCAGGGGCTCAGCACCACGCCCAGGCTGCCCGACATGGCCGTCGCGGCCAGCGCGAGCTGCCGCCGGGCGCCGACCCGCCTCAGCTCGTCGTAGATGACCGCGCCCACCGCGATGACGAAGATGCCCGAGGCACCGCTGTAGGCCGTCGGCAACGCCGCGCCGACGACGGCCACGAAGGCCAGCAGCTCGGGCGGCAGCCGCCACGGTCGCACGACGTCGAAGGTGAGCGCGGCGAGGCGCGTGCGCTTGAGCAGCATGCCGATCCACACGTACAGGCCGACCTGCAGGTACAGCCGCGCGAACTCGGTGAGCTTGCCCAGGTAGATGGACAGGCCGGCCGGGTGGCCCTCCCGCAATATGAAGTACAGGCCCGAGATGATGCCCATCGTGCAGTAGAGCGGCACCGACAGCAGCGCCTGGCCGAGGCTCCCGCCCTCCTCGACGTCAGGCGGCGGGGCGAGCAGGTGCCGCACGTTGAGCAGCACCATCACCGTCAGGCCCACCAGCCAGATCCAATGCAGCTCGGGGTGCGGGTTCGTCACGCCCGAGGCCTCGTCGACCTGGCGGTGCGACCACACGCTGACGATCAGCAGACCGTGCGCGACGAGCTGCGCCGTCTCGGCGACGCGGTGTTCGGTGCGCGTGCGCGCCGGGCGCAGCGCGATGTGCCCCCGCACGCCGGTGGCGATCGCGCCACAGAACAACAACAGCAGCAGCAGCAGGTGCCGTTGGAAGTTCAGCCCGAAGTCGCGCACCTGCTCGACGAAGGCCTCGACCGCCCGGAAGCGCTCCACGGCCGGGGTACGACGGGTGACGATGCTCGCGAAGGCCGCGTGGCGCTCCTCGCACCGTTTGCGGGCCGCGGCCATGGACAAGGCCGCGGACTCGGCGGCGTCGGATCGGACCTGGGCTGGCTCCGCCCCCGGCGCATCCCCGGCGTCGTCCAGCAGGTCGTCCAGCAGCGCGTCCCCAGCCGCTGGCGGCGCGCCCCCGTCCGGCGTGGCCGTCGGCGCCCCCCCGTCCGGCGTGGCCGTCGGCGCCCCCCCATCGGGCGTGGCCGCTGGCGCCCCGCCCTCGGCGAGGCTGCCCTCCTCGACCAGCTCGTCCAGCAGATCAGGCTCAGGGGCGGGCGCCGCCGCACCGCCGGTGCCACCGGCCGCGTCGTCGATCAGCCCATCGAGGAGGTCGCCCTCGTCACCCGGGGCCTCCGGTGAGACATCGAAGGCCGCCGGATCGCAGGTCGGCCGCTCCGGCACGTGGCGAAGCTCGCGATTGTAGCCCGGGTACCAGCCCTCGCCGAGCGACGACAGCTGGCTATAGACCAGCACGGCGCTGTTGTTGGCGATGACGGCGAGGAGGAGGAGCAGTGCCGGCATCGTACCGAGCCACAGCCGCCAGCGGCTGACCGGACCTTCGTGGCTCAAGGCGGGGCTACTCCCGCTTCATCGCGCACTCGGCGCGCGCCGCGTTCTTCTTGCACCGCACCTTGCGCATCAGGGTCAGGGCGGTCTTGTCGTAGACCTTCTCCTGATCCCGCAGGCGCACGCGCACGTCGAGGAACATCTCGTCATAGCGCGCCTTGTCCGCGTCGGAGATGTCGTGCCACGCGCTCTCGGGGATGTCCTTCTCTGCCGCCTTCACCAACTTCAGCGCGCGGTCGAAGTTCTTCGCCGCGTGATCGCGCGAGGCCTGAGGAAAGGCCGCCGGGAAGTCGGCGCTGCGGATCAGCAACTGCAAGGTCAGCTGGGCCAGCGGGTAGCGGATCACGCCGCCCGCGCTCCCGATGCCCTTGTACAGCTCGAGCGCCTTGTAGGCGGTCGCGGGCGCGTAGGCCACGTCGACGCTGCCGTTGTTGAACATGCCGCCAAAGGTGCTCACGTCGGCGGGCACCAGGGAGGCGCCGACCTGCTTCACCATCACCTTGGCCGCCTCGTCGAAGTCGAGCGTCGCGAGCTTCTTGCCGGCGAGCTCCTCGACGGTGTCGACGTCCTTGTCCCGCACCAGCAGATAGACGGCGCCGCCCGGCAGCACCGCGGCCGTCTCGTAGTCGCCCGACTTCATGAGGCCAGCGGCCTTGGCGCTGGAGATCGACTTCACGATGGTCGCGAGCAGGTCGTAGGACGACAGGCTGCCCATCGCCTCGAGCGTGCCGGTGAACTTCTGGAAGGCGCGCACGCGGGTGCCGGTCATCAGCACCGCCTGGCACTGGCCGGCCTTGAAGTCCTCCGACGCGGTCTTCTCGTCGGTGTAGGGCTTCATCTCGAACTCGACGCCCCACTCGAGCGCCTTGGTCCGATAGTCCTTCATCATGTTGAAGACGTCGCCGTTGCCCCCGCTGGGGTCATAGATGCACAGCGTGCGCTGCACGTTCTCGGCGCTGGCGGGGGCCGCGGCCAACAGGGCGGTCGCGGCGGTCAGGATCGCGATCAGGCGGTGGTTCATTGCTTCTCCTCCGAAGTCTGCGGCTGCGCCGCGCTGTCGCCCCCGTCGGTGGGGGCTGCCTGGTCCGGCGCCTCGTCGCCGCCCAGCCCCTCGAGCAAGCCGTCGTCGACCTCGCCCGCCTCGTCGTCCCAGAAGGTGCCAAGCGCGCCGATGGGCGTGCGATGGCCGGTGGCCTCGGTCCACATCCGGTCCGAGAGCACCTGCACCTGCAAGGTCGCGTTCAGATCGAGCAGCCGGAAGCGACCTGCCGCCGGCCGTGCCTCGATCGCCTTCGCGTGGGCGACGATGGCCGCCCGCACCTGCTGGGTCCGACCGGCGGCCGCGATCGCCTGGGCCTCGATGACCTGCGCGAGACGCATACCGGACGAAATGCCGACCGCGGTCGCCTCGGCCATCACCTTCCAAGGATCGACGCCCTCGGGCGCCGCGCCGGGGATGCTGGTCCAGATGGCCGCGCTCAGCGCGCGCGGGACGCCCCACCACTTGGCGTTGTTCAGACACAAGATGCCGCGCGCCGCCTTGCGCGGCACGTCGAGCGGCATGCCCGCCATCCCGCCCGACGCGCGGTCGTGCTGAATGCCCTGTGCCCCGGCCAGCATGCCCATCAGCCAGGTCAGCTCATCGGACTCCTCCTCGAGCTCGGGGCAGGCGCCGCCCGGCGCACCGTAGGCGGCCCCCACGCGCCGCCAGGCCCGATAGAAGCGCTTCGCCGCGACGCCGTGGGCGCGCCGCTCGCGGATGCGCGCGTCCTGTGCGTCGGCGCCCACGCCCGCCTTGATCGCGCGCAGCGAGGCCAACTCGGCCTCCCACACCTCCACCTGCGCGCACGAGGCGGCCGTGACGAGCGTCGAGATCGCCGCCTTGTCGGGCGGATCGGTCACCCGCTCGAAGCTCATGAGGTAGGCACCCATCGAGACGCCCGTCTCGCAGGCCATGCCGAGGTCGTCGCTCTCGAGCAGGTAGGGCGTCATCTCCTCGACGGTGTAGGCCGACATCATGTCGCCCGTCATGGCGTTGAGTGAGCAGCCTGCGGTCAACGAGGCGAAGAGGGAGCAATACAGTGAGGAGTACACTGCGGCCGCGACCAGGGGACGGCGGACAAATCTCATGGCGCGATCCTGTCGACGAGTTCGGGGCAACCTATCCAATGCCCCGCGAGCGCGCAAGAGCGCGTGGCCCATAGGCGCGCGCGTCTGGGGCAGGTCCCTCGGACGGCGCCGACTTCGTGATCCAGCCGGGCACCGGGCGCGAGTGACATCCGACGAGGGCCGGGAGTATGGTCGGCGCAACGCAGGGCGCAGGGGCTTCGATGGCGGACCGAGGGCTGTTGGTGGGCGATGACGGGCCGATGTCGGCTCGCGTCGCCGCGCGCCTCGAGGCCATGGACGATCTGGACTGGGTCGTGGCCCACAGCGGCGAGCAGACCCAGCGGGCGGTCGATCGCGGCGGGCTGGCCGCGATCGTCGTCGTCGAGCCCTCGGCCTTCACCGACGCCGCGGCCACGCGCGTTGCGGTCATCGTCCGTGGCGACCCGTGCCCCGTGCTGGCCGTCGACGGCGCGCCG
>CALBMW010000851.1 GCA_937896275.1 uncultured Myxococcales bacterium | reverse complement strand
ACGGCGCGGCCTTGGGCCTTGGCGTGCAACTCGCTGATCCATCTGGTGTTTTCCTGCGCCCAGTGCAACTCGACCTGGCAGGGCAGGTCATCCGCGTCGTGTCGCGTACCTATCGCAAGGACGACCCCGCCGATCCCATCGGCGACTACGACGCCTCGGGTGACAGCCTCGGCTTCGCGGCGACGCTGGGGTTCTCGTTTTGACGCGCACGCTCACGCTGGCGCTGGGGCTCGTGCTCACGCTGGCCGCCTGCGCGACGGGCGGCGCGGACGGCGGCGGCGGTGAGCGGCTGCCGAACCGCGGCTTCGCGCCCTACGACAAGGTCGTCGACGACGCGGGCGTGTTGGCGCCACCGCTCAGCGTCCCGGACGTGCGCCTCGACCACCCGGCGGCGGTGGCGCTGCCCGACGGCGTGGCCCTGTTCGTCGAGGTCTGCGCCGGCGACACGCCCTGCCGCGTCGACCGCGCCGACGCCGTTGACGGGCTCACCTTCGACGCGCCCCGAACCGTCCTCGAGGACGCGCGCGGGCTGCACGCGCCCTTCGTGCAACGCTCGGGCGCCACCTGGACGCTGTGGGCGGTGGCGGGCGATGGCGTCGCCATCGTGCGGTCGGGCAGCCGCGACGGTGTGGCCTTCGACGCGCCCGTCGACGTGTTTCGCGCCGCCGAGGGTGAGATCCTGGGCTCGCCGAGCGTCGCCGAGTTGGCCGGCGTGCGCGCGCTCTACCTTCAGCGGGGCGACGCGCTGGCCCGGGCCGAGGCGGCGGGCGAAGGCTTCGGCCCCCTGACCGATGTCTACCGACCGTGCGCCGAGGCAGCCGCTCCGACGCCCGACGGCGGCGCGGCGACGCCGTGCTGGCCCGAGGCCGGCCTGAGCGATCCCGAGGTGCGCGCGAGCGTCACCGCCACGGGCAGGCACTTGCTCCGCCTGGCCTTCGCCGGCTCCACCACGGCCAGCGGAAAGCACGGCATCGGCTTCGCGGCCAGCGCGGACGGGCGCGCCTGGTCGCCCTTTCAGTTCAACCCTGCCCTCGACGAGGACGCGCGCGACGAGCGCGCCCCGACGGTCGTCCTCTTCGGTGATCGCTACCTGCTCTACTTCATCCAGGACGGACGCAAGCCGGCGCTGGGCGTGGCGGTGAACGCCGTGGGCAAGCCGAGCGAGCGTTTTTGAGCCGCGTACGGCTCTCCCTGGGATCACGCCGCAGCGCGACCCGAATGCGCCCGCACCCGAGCCACTCTTTGAGGGGGTTCCGACTCGCCTACCTGGCGCGACCCGCGACCCTCGCCTCGAGGTTCTGGATGACCTTCACGATGCGCCACTCGACGTTGCGCCGATAGGTCGCCAGCGTGAAGAAGGTGTCGAAGAAGCCATCGACCTTCACCCGGCTGTCGAAGCGGACGACGCTCGCCTTGTCGTCGCCGGTGGCCTCGAGCGTCAGGCGGAAGTCGTCGAGCAGGGCGCTGTCGCCATAGAGGCGCGCGACGATGCGATCGACGCCCCCGTCGGGGCGGTGGCGGGCCTCGACCACGGCGAAACGCATGATGTTGCCTTCGCTCCCGAAGGGCCAGACGAGGTCGATGTCGAAGTAGAGGTCGAAGGCCCCCTCGGGGCCGGCGCCGCCCGGCGTGAAGCGCACGTCGTGCATCTGGGTGATGAAGTTCTCGCCGTCCGGCTTCTTGTTGATGTCGTGAAGGGCCCAGGTGCGATAGGCGGCGAAGTCCCCCGCGATGCGCGCCAACACCGGCAGGGGCACCTCGAGCCCCACCCAGCCACGCGTCACGAAGGTGTCGGCGTCGTCGTCGTAGAGCGTCCTCGCGTTGACGGTCCCGCGAATCGCGGAGCGCACGGCCGCGGTCGGCTCGGCTCTGAGCGAGGTCGGTGAGACGGCGAGGCCAAGGGCGAGGCCGAGAACGAGCGGGGCGCGCATCGACGCGGATGGTAGCAGATGTTCAGGCGGCCCCGCGCCGAGACCACGCCTCCGCCGCCGGCAGGCCATGGGCGGTGAGGCGCGGCACGATGACCTGCTCGACGGTGTCGTAGAACAGGCCGCGTGCGTCGGCACCGTCGCACACGCCGAAGGCAGGATCCGGCGTCGCGCCTGGGCGCAGGTTGGCCAACTCGTGGGCCTCGACGTGGGCAAAGGCGACCGCCAACCAGTCGCCGAGGCGGGCACGCAGGGCCGGCTCGGCGAGGCGTTCGGCGTGCGCGGCCAGCCACCGCCACCCGAGGCGCGCGTGCCCCACCTCGTCGGCCAGGATGCTGCCGAGCACGTCGCGCAGGGGGCCCGCGGGGGCCTCTCGGCGCTCCGCGTCGATGAGCGCGCAGGCGACCGTCTCGCTGAGGCAGCAGACGCTCAGCAGGTTGCGCGTGACGGCCTCGAACCGGTCGACGGCTGGGTGCCCGGGTAGACGCTCACGATGCGGCGCCGGGGCCACGGCTTCGCCGCCGAGGGCCACGACGACGGCCCCGCAGAGGGCCCCGTGGTGGCGCTCCTCGTCGGCCATCGCGCGGACCTCGGCCACCAGCGTGGGCTCGGCGCCCGCCTCGTCGAGCTGGGCGGCGAGATCCGCGAAGACCGGCGCGGAGGCGAACTCGTTGATCATGCGGCCGCGCCAGGTCGCGAGCGCCTGGCCGCGATCGAGAGGCTCGCCCTCCAACGTGACGGCCCGAGCGCGCGCCGCGGCGCGCAGGTCGATGGGGGCGCTCACGCTCGCACCGTCGCGGGCTCGCCGGGCATGCCGGGGGGAACGGGCGGGCCCCACGCCATGCAACCCGCGTCCCAGTCCCAACCGTTCGCTTCGCAACACGCGGCCCAGTCGTCGCCCGCGGCACACGCGCCCGCGGCGTCGGCCAACGCGGCGTCCGGAGCCGACGTGTCGGCAGCGGACGCGTCGACCGCCGGCGCAGCGTCGGGATCCTCGTCGGCGGCCAGAGCGTCGGGGAGCGATCCGTCGAGGATGTCGTCGGGCGGATCCACCGAGACGTCCTCGAGCGCGACCCGGTCGACGTCGTCCTGCGCGTTCGTGGCGTCCGCGGCGGCCTGGAGGGCCTCGCCGAGGTCCACTTGGGGCAGCTCGGCCGTGGCCTCCGGGGCGGCCATCGGATCCTCGATGCAGCCCGCGAACCCCAAGGTGCCCAGCCCGAGGCCGCCGAGGGTCAGGGTGATGCGTGAGACAGCCTCGAGGGCCTGCCGGCGTGCGGTGATGCTGTTCATGTCGAACCTCCTGGACCCACCATCGCGAAGATCGTTGTCCGTGTGAATCAGGATGATCAGTAGCTGATTGTCCGCAGATTACGGATAGCGCTGTCGAGCCCTCGACGCGCGGCCCGGACGAGGCACACCCCGATGGGCGCGAAGGCGCTCAGCCTGCTAAAGTGCGCCAACAGACGTCTTCGCCCCACGGAGGAGCGCGCGTGGCCCGAGAATGGTGGGATGGCCTGAAGGGCACCGACTGCGACCTGACCGGGGAGCGCCTCAAGCGTCGCGCCCGCGTGACCACCCCGGTGGACACGCGGCTGCCCACCCTGCGTCCTCTCGGCTCGCCCGCCCAGGCAGCGCCCGCCCAGGCAGCGCCCGCCCAGGCAGCGCCCGCCCCGGCAG
>CALBMW010000850.1 GCA_937896275.1 uncultured Myxococcales bacterium | reverse complement strand
TGCTGGGGGCGCTCCAGTTCACGGACGCCCTGCCGAGCCTCGCGCCGACGCTCGAAGCCCTCGCCCAGGGGCCGCTGTCGGCCGCAGAGCGGGCCATCATCGAGCGGATCGACCGTCGAGTGCAGCGCTGAAGAGGATGGAGGACGGCCTCGGCGCCTGACGCAGCCGGCCACGCGCGGAACCGGGGCATCAAGGCTCGCCCCTCGTCAGATCGCCGACCCGCTGCCGGCCAAGCCGTCCGTGACGAGTCGCCCGGCCTCACCCCCCGGGACCCCCGGGCATGCGCACGACCTCGTACATCTGCCCCACCGGCTCGAAGCCCGCCGCGCGGTAGATGCGCTCGGCGCTCGAGCCCTGCTCGGCCACGATCACCAGCCGTCGCGCGGCCAGCCGCTCCATCGCCTGACGCCCGGCCTCGGCGACGAGGCGGCCCCCGATGCCGCGGCCCCGGAAGTCCGGCAGCGTGACGACCTCCTGGTAGCGGGCCAGGCCGCCCGCGCCGAAGATGCCGAGCCCCGCCACGTACCGGCCGTCGAGGAAGGCACCGAACCACAGGCCGTGTCCGGCCTCGACCAAGGCCCGAAAGCGCCTCGTGCGGCGCGCGCCGAAGTCGCTGCGCGCGCCGTCGATCACGGCGCGCCACTCCGCGGGGCCGTCCAGCGCCCGAACCTCGACCCTCCCCGACGCGCGAGGCGGATCGGTGGGCGGCGAGGACGTCACCAGCACCGCGCACCGCGACAGTTCGTATCCGGCCGCGACGAAGGGCGCCGTCTCGCCTTCGGCGCCCTCCCACGCGAAGGAACGGTGCGGCGCCGCGGGCAGCGCGTCGGCGAAGAGCGCCTCCCAACGCTCGAGGTCACCGGGGCCGGGTGGCGCCGCAAAGACGAGCTTGTTGCCGCCGGCGAAGTCCGGCAGCGCCCCCCAGGTGGCGACGACGTGGTCATCGCGCTCCTCGACGCGGCCCTCGAGGCCGATGACGGCCAGCTCGCTGCGGTTGCCGATCTGCATCGCGGGTGTGTGCCGCATGTGCCCCGCCCGACGCAACAAGGCCGTCGAGAGAGCACCGGCGAGCGGCCGGTCGACACGCTTGGGGCGCCTCGCAGACCGGGCGGGGCCTCGCGGTCCCACGTTACGAATACTTCCAATATGTTGAAATTCGTGGTGTTTCATTTTCCCACTGGGGTGCCTCAATTGCTTGCCGCATAGTCCTTCAACCGGTGGGGAGCCGGCGCGACCACGACAGGGGGCCCGTGATGGCAAAGACCAGCCTCTTCGATCGACTCATCCACGCCCGGCGGGTCGCCCGCTTCTGCGACCGACACGGGCTCGACGCGCGCACCGGGCTCGCCGACTTCGAGGCCGAGGCCGCCCTCGCGCGCCCGACGCGCCGCGCGGTCCTGGGTGGCTTGGGTGCCGCCGCCGCCCTGGGAGCGACCGCGGCGCTCACGCCA
>CALBMW010000849.1 GCA_937896275.1 uncultured Myxococcales bacterium | reverse complement strand
TGCCCTCGCGGGGATCGCGGAGCCCCTCAAGCTCTTCTTCGACCCGATCTTCAAGGCGAGCTCGTTCAAGAAGAGCCCGCCGCTGCGTGGCGTGTACCTGACCGGCGCGCTGGCCGACAAGGCGAGCGATCAACCGAAGGTGCCGCCCATCCCGGGCATGGCCCCACCCGGACCCGCGCCGGTGGTGCTGCCCACCGGTCGGCCGCGCTTCGTGCGCCAGCTCTTCTCGGAGAAGATCTTCCAGGAGCCCGGGCTCGCGCGGATCGACCAGGAGCAGAGCCGGGTCCTCAACAAGAAGGTGCGGCGCGCGCGCCTCGCCCTGATCATCATGTCGGTCGTGGCGGTCGGGGGGCTCGTCTGGCAGCGGTGGGCCACGGCGAATCGGGTCGAGGAGTACGCCCCGATCGTCACCATCCTCAAGACGCACCTGGACAAGACCAAATACGGGTCCAAGGACGTGGGCGCGGGGCAGGGGGTCGAGGCCCTCGAGGCGCTGGCGGACATTCAGGTCAAGCGCCTCGAGATGATCCCCGCGCCGACCTCCTTCTTCATGGATCTCACGGCGCGGGCCAACCAGTGCGTGGCCTTCGTGCTGGGCGACGGCGTGGGGCGGCCGCTCCGCGACGAGCTGATGCGCAAGGCGGACGGGCTGTTGCCCCCCGCGCTCGACGTCGAGCTCGCCGGCGACCAGCACCCGGTCGAGGTGGTGGCGGGCAGCTTCCAGACGCGGACGCCTGCGCAGCACGTCGCCGATCTGCGCGCCTACGCCGATGACGTGCTGACGCTGAACCTGAACGTCAAGCGCTACAACAACCACGAGGCGCGCGACCTTGGGCAGGTCTATCAGTACCTGACCGGCAAGGACATCACCGAGACGCTCGAGAGCCAGGCCGACTGGTACAAGAAGGCCCTGCGCGACATCGCCGGCTGGCCCACCCTGGGCTGGGCTCGCTACGCGGGGCGCTCGCGGACCCGCGCCCTCCAGCTCTTCGAGCAGATGCACGGCCAGCTGTTCCGCGACCATCCCCTGCGGGCGGCGCTGGCCCAGCTGACCGAGCTCATCGACACCATCGAGCAGCGCAAGGGCCGCGAGACCCACTATCAGCGCCTCAAGGCGATCTACGACGCGGTGGGCAAGGTCGAGGCGCTCGTCATGGATGACAAGGCGAACTGGATGCTCGCCGAGACCTTCGAGCCGGGGCCGCGCTACCTCGAGCTGATCGAGGTGCTGAACGGCGAGGCCTTTCCCGCCATCGGCGACGGCGGCGCGGGGGGCGAGACCCTGCCCCTGGGCAAATGGCTCGATGCCGAAAACCAGCGTCAGTTCAAGGATCTGCGCGACGCTGTGTGGGCCGCACGTTCGTCGCTGGGGCGCTTCCCCATCCTCGATCGCCGCGAGGGCAAGGTGGTCCTGAGCACGGCGCTCGAGGCGGTGCAGCGCGCGCTGAAGGACTTCCTCGATCAGCCCTACGTCATCGAGGACGAGGTTCAGTTCCAGCTTGATCTTCAGCGGGACGCGGGCAACCGGGACGAGTGGAACTCCGATCTCATCCAGCAGGTGCTCACCTGGCAGAAGACCTTCGCCAGCTACGCCGGCGCGCAGCGGCCGCAGGTGCCGACCGCGATCAATCAGGCCCTCGACACCGCCGCCCGCCGCGAGTTTCGCGATCGGGTGCTCCAGGTGACGAAGCTCGCGGCCCCCGACGTGGCACCCGGCGCGGCCGAGGCCACTGCGAGCGGCAGCTGGACCGCGCAGCGGAAGGACGCCCTCAAGGCACGCATCCGCAACCTGGCCGATCAATACGAGGCGATCCTCAAGATCATCGGCTTCGTTGACAGCGTGAGCTCGGCCCTCAACGAGGCGCCCGACAGCCAGGTGTTCAACGCGCTCCGCGACGACTCGCTGTCGCTGCTGAATCAGGTCAACTCCATCCTCGAGGAGGAGAAGCTCTACACCATCCGAAGCGACAACTTCAGCTGGTGGGAGGGCGATCAGCCCCCCGGAGTGGTGGCCTTCGGTGCGCGGGACACCAACGACATGCTGGCCCGGCTGGGCGTGCAGCGTAAGTCGATCACCTCGCTCGCGAACGAGTACGCGCGGCCGGTGGTGGACGTGATGATGCGCCTCGGCGAGCCCTTCTCGAGCGATCCCGACGTCGAGAAGTGGGGCAAGATCCTCTCGGTCCTCACTGACTACGAGAAGAAGGTGCCCGGCAACTCGCTCGAGGAGCTCGAGCGCTTCATCGAGGTCGAGCTCAACAAGCTGCAACTCGCAAGCTGCGGCGAGCAGCTCGAGGGGCACATCGACCGCTACAACCGCGACGACTTCTTCAAGGACCGCAAGTTCCTCATCGGCACCGCGATGGGCCGCCGCTGCAACCAGATCCTGAAGACCGTGACGCTGCAGGGCTACGTCGATCTGCAGCAGTTCTATACGGAGCGGCTCGCGGGGCGCTTCCCCTACGCGGGGCCCGACATCCTGGCCGAGGTCGAGGCCACCGACGTGGTGCAGTTCTACAAGCGCTTCGATCGTTACGCCGGCGCGTTCAAGGCCCTGGTGAAGCCCGGGCAGGGGGCCACCGGCGGACTCTTCGGCGAGTCGACGGGCGAAGTGCTGCGCTTTCTGCAGCAGGTCGACAACGTGCGCGCGCTGTTCGCGACCATCCTCGCGAGCGAAGAGGACAACCCCGATCTGACGCTCGATCTGGAGCTCGACTTCCGCGTCAACCGCGACAACGAGGTCAACGGTAACCAGATCATCGAGTGGTGGGTGCAGGTGGCGGACGAGCGCATCGAGTTCCGGGACAACAAGCACACGACACAGTGGAAGACAAACGACGCCGTGAGCGTGTGTTTCCGTTGGGCCAAGGACGCGATGTTCCTGCCGGCCGCGAACCAGCGCGCCGAGCACGCGCGCGTGAACGGACGGACGGCCTGCTACGTGTTCAGCGGACGCTGGGCGCTCATGCGACTGCTCTCGCAGCACGCCGCGACGCCCGCCGACCGAGGCCGGCGGTCCTTCCTGAGACCGCACACGCTGCGCTTCGAGACGGAGACGAGCCTCGCGTCCGCGGCCGCCAACGCGAGCAGCCTGCTCGTGACCGACACGCGGGTCTACCTGCGCGTCTCGGTGATGACCCCCGGCGGCAAAGGGGCGTTCAGGATTCCCGACTTCCCCCGGCGCGCGCCGGAGCTGTCGGCGGAGTTCCTCAAGGCCAACGGGATCATCGCGGACGCCGGCGGAAAGGGTGACTTCTGATGGGCGGCACCAAGCCCTCGACCGCCGACCTCGAAGCCCTGCTCGAGCCGATCTCCGAGCTGATGCCGTCGGGCGAGTCCCTGCGGCGTAGCTTCGTATTCGACCAGATCAAAGAGGCCCGTCGGCAAGACGACCCCAACCTCGCCCAGGGTGTCTGGCAGACCGAGGTCAAGCGCGCAGACTGGAAGCGCGTGGCCGAACTCTGCCACGACGCGCTCAGCAGCAAGTCGAAGGATCTGCGGATCGCAGGGTGGCTGTGCGAGGCCTGGCTGAAGCTTGGCGGGCCCGCCGCGGCCGCTCAGGGCATCCTCCTGCTCGAGCAGCTCATCGATCGCTTCTGGGACACGCTGCACCCGCCGCTCGAGGAGGACGACCTCGACGGGCGGCTGGCGCCGCTGGCGTGGATCAATGAGAAGCTGTCCCTCGAGCTCAAGGCGGTGCCGCTGACGCGTCCGCAGACGCAGGATCCCGAGCTGCTCACCTGGAATGACTGGGAGAAGGCGTCGGTCCTGGAGCGCTCGGGTCACCGAGCGGGCCCCGACGACGTCACGACCTCGCACTTCATGACTTGCGTCCTGTTGACGCCCTCGTCCTTTCTGCGCGAGCTGGACGCGGAGCTCACCGAGCTCTGGGAAGCGGTGGCGACCCTCGAGGCAACCTTCGATCGCCGCTGCGGTCAGCCCATGGCGGTCCTGTGGCTGTTCCGCGAGACGCTGACCTCGGTGCGGGAGTTCGTCGGTCGTGCCCTCGACCAGAAGGCCGAGGAGGAGACGGGCCCGGGGGACGACGCCGAGGACCTCGACGGTGCCGACGGAGGTGGCGGGCGCATGGCGCAGCTCGACGACGATCCCGACGCGGCACAGGGCAACGTGCGGTGGGGCGGCATTCGCAACCGCGCCGAGGCCTATCAGCGCCTCGCCGAGGCGGCCGACTATTTGATGCGCAAAGAGCCCCACAGCCCCACGCCGCACCTCGTGCGGCGCGCGGTGAGCTGGGGAAACATGAGCTTCGCGGAGCTGATTCAGGAGTTGGTCCAGGACCAGACCGACCTGCGTCAGATCTACGCCCTGCTGGGCATGCCCACGCCAGGGGACAGGTGAGGGAGAGGGTCGGGGGGTCCCGGTTTTTTGCCGCGGACCTAAAAAATTACGATGGCGCCGAAATTCTGGTTGCCAATCGTCTGACGTGCTCGTATCGTTTGGTCCGTAGGATTGGACTGTGCGGTCGAGCTGAACGGAGCGGAGATGGCTGATAAGACTCAGCACATGATCGGTCGGAACCGGCCGCCGCGTGTCCAGATCACCTATGACGTCGAGGTCGGCGACGCCATGGAGGTCAAGGAGCTGCCCTTCATCGTGGGCGTGCTCGCTGATCTCTCGGGTGACAGCACGGCGAAGAAGCTGAAGGAGCGCAAGTTCGTTCAGATCGACAAGGACAACTTCGACGAGGTGTTGGCGAGCTTGGAGCCGTCGCTGAACTTCGTCGTTCCCAACCGCCTGGACGACTCCAGCGAGAATCTGGCCCTGGACCTTAAGTTCCAGAAACTGTCGGACTTCGACCCCATGTCGATCATCCGCCAGGTCGAGAAGATGCGAGAGACCTATGAGCGCCGCAGTGCGCTCAACGGGCTCCTGGCCAAGTTGTACGTCAATGACGACCTGGCGAGCGCGTTGAACGAGGTCATCGCATCGAGCGCGACCGATGAGGAACTGAAGGTGAAGCTTCAGGAGTTGATGGGCAAGCTGTGAGCGGCCTGACCCTCCCGAACTCGGACCAGATTCACGAAGGAGACTGCTTCCATGGCTGAAGAGCAGGCCGGCGAGGACATCCTCACCAGCATCGTGGCCCACACGCAGGCCGCCGGCGCGAACGAGGGGCTGCGCGCCCTTCTCGAGCAGGCGATCGCCGGCGGTGTCTCGGCCGATGCGACCGCCGACAAGAAGAAGACCATCCGCAACGCGGCTCAGTTGATCGAGACGCAGATCAAGAAGCTCGACATCGGGCTGACTGCGCAGCTCAACGAGATCCTGCATCACAGCAAGTTCCAGGCGCTCGAGGGCACCTGGCGTGGCATGAGCTACCTCGTCTCGAAGACCGAGACCGGGACGCACCTCAAGCTGCGGGTCCTGCACGCCACCAAGTCTGAGCTGCTGAGCGACATCGAGAACGCCAGCGACTTCGATCAGAGCCGGCTGTTCAAGGCCATCTACGAGGAGGAGTACGGCACCTACGGTGGTGAGCCCTACGGCCTTCTCGTCGGCGGCTATGAGTTCGGTCGCGGCAACGCCGATCTCGACCTGCTCATGGGCATGTCGAACATCGCCGCCGCGGCGCACGCGCCCTTCGTGGCCGGCACCAGCGCCGACATGTTCGGGCTGAACAGCTTCGAGAAGCTCGGCGATCCTCGCGATCTGGCCAAGCTGTTCGAGACCAACATGGAGAAGTGGGCCCAGTTCCGCTCCATGGAGGACTCGCGCTACGTGGGCCTGACGCTGCCGCGCATGCTGACCCGGCTACCCTACGGGCCCGACAACCCGATCGATGGCTTCGCCTTCGTCGAGGACGTCGATGGCACCGATGCCAGCAAGTACAGCTGGGGCAGCGCGGCGTGGGCGCTCGGCGAGCGCATCACCAACGCGTTCTCGCTGTACCGGTGGACGGCCGCCATTCGTGGTTCCGAAGGCGGTGGCATGGTCGAGGGCCTGCCGCTGCACAAGTTCCAGACCGCCGAGGGCGACGTCGCGACCAAGGTACCCACCGAGGTCTCGATCACCGACCGCCGCGAGAAGGAGCTGAGCGACCTGGGGTTCATCCCGTTGGTGTTCTGCAAGAACACCAACTACGCGACGTTCTTCGGGGCGCCGACGGTGAACAAGCCCCGGTCCTACGACACGGACTTCGCGAACGCGAACGCCCGGATCTCGGCGATGATGCCGTACGTGCTGTCGGCCTCGCGCTTCGCGCATTACCTCAAGGTGATCGCGCGCGACAAGGTCGGCTCCTTCATGACCCGCGACGAGGTGAGCAACTACCTC
>CALBMW010000848.1 GCA_937896275.1 uncultured Myxococcales bacterium | reverse complement strand
GAGAGAGAGAGAGGGGCGGCGCGCGGCGGGGCGGAGCGCGGCGGGGCGGAGCGCTCGCCGCAGCCCAACCCGGCGAGGACCGCCGCCAGCACGAGCGCTGCGCGCATCCCAGGCCTCCCGATCCTCAGAGCCCGGCGCGAGTGTGGCGCACCGTGCGGGTTTCGGCCAGCGCCCAGGCGGTCTATCGTCGGCTCATGCGAACACTCGGCGAGCCCCGCGTCGTTGGCCCGGGCTGGAACGCGCGCGTCTACGCCGCGGTCCGCCTCGTGCCCCGGGGGCGTGTGACGACCTACGGAGACGTGGCGACCGTGCTCGGCTCGCCCCGGGTGGCGCGCCACGTGGGCTTCGCGCTCGCCGCCCTCAATCAACTGCCGCCCGGCGCGCCGCCCGTCCCCTGGCATCGGGTCATCAACAGCCAAGGCCGGATCAGCTTCCGCGGCGATCCGGTCCGCACGCAGGCGCAGCGGGCGCGGCTCGAGGCCGAAGGGGTGCGGTTCGACGCGCGTGAGCGGGTGGATCTGGCCGCGCTGCGCTGGGACTTCCCCGAGCTTCCGGACGAAGGCCCAGAAGACTCGAAACAAGGCTCTACTGAAGGGTCTTCTGAAGATCCGGGATGAGCTGTACCAGGGCTTCGGCGAGGGCCGCCGCCGCGGCCGGGCGCCGCGCCTTCCACTCGGGGCTGGCGAAGAAGACGGCGTCCACCTGCTGGGTGTCGATCGGCCCCGTCTGCAGGTGGGGGTAGGTGTCCGCCTCGAGCCGCGCCCGGCGGTAGACCACGCGCTTGTCGCGCCCGACCTCGCGGTGCAGGTGGCCGTCCTCGACGCCGATCAGCCGTAGCCGGTCGCCGAAGCGCTCGTCGGCCGTCCGCAGCGTCTTGCCGCCCTTGCCGCTCACATAGATCATGCAGTGGGCTCGCGTGCCGTCGGCGATCTTGAGCAGCCCCTCGTCCATGTCGACCTCGGCCGAGCGCACGCGCTGGTAGGCCGGGTCGAGGCGTTGAAAGAGCTTCCACGTGATATAAGTACCTGATCCATAACGATTTACGAGAATCTGGTGCCGACCCGGATCGAGCTCCGACACGCTGCGAGCCGTCACCTTGGTGTTGCAGAGCACGTGGACGTACTCGGCGTAGAGGACCGCGGTGCGCTCCATCGTGAGGCGCGACTCGGGGTGCTCGAACTCATAGAGGGCGTAGGCGTCGTCCTGCGCGATGATGGCGTCGCAGCGGCGGTGCTCGGCGTCGATGGCCTCGAGGTTCTCCCAGCTGCCTTCCGTTTCGACGACCTCGACGCGCACCTTGGGCGCGAGGCGCTCGGCCAACGCCAGACCGACGCGGTGGTAGTTGTTGCCGGGGCGACCGGTGCAGACGCGCAGCAGCGGCCGGGCGTCGGGGGCGTCCGGCGTGGGCGCGTGGGACGCGTCGGGCGCGGCGTGCGCCGACGGCGCGGCCGCGACGAGGGCGCAGAGCAGCAGCGATCGCATGGGAGCCTCCAACCCGCCTCGGGCGGTCCAGTGAAACGCAGCCCGCCGCGCAGGCGCAAACCGGCGACGACGGCTCACCCTGGGCAGCTCACGTTGCGGCCCAGCCGACGAGCGCGTCGACCAGCCCCGGGATGGTGAAGGGGGCGGCCTCCACTGCCACGCGAAAGCCGGCCTCGGTGGCCGTGCGCGCCGTGATCGGCCCGATGCAGGCGGCGGGGACGCGCGCCTGGATCGCTGCGCGCTCGGCGTCGGTGAACAGGGCGGCGAAGTGGGTCACGGTGGACGAAGCGGTGAAGGCGATCAGGTCGACCTCGCCCGCGAGCACTCGGGCGCGCACCGTCGGATCGACCGGGGGCGCGACGGTGCGATAGGCGGGCACGACGTCGACCACGGCGCCCGCGGCGCGCAGGGTGTCGGGCAACAGCTCACGGGCCACCTCGGCGCGGGGCAAGAGGATGCGGCGGCCGGCCACCTCGGACGGCGGCAGGGCCGCCAGCAGCCCCTCGGCCACGAAGTCGTCGGGGACGAGGTCGGCCACGAGCCCGCGGTCGCGGAGGCGGCGCGCCGTCGCGGGGCCGATGCAGGCGAGGCGCGCGGCGCCGAAGGCCCGGGGATCGCGGCCCGCGGCGTAGACCGCGTCGAGGAAGGCGTCGACGCCGTTGACGCTGGTGAAGATCACCAGGTCGTACGAGGGCAGCGCCCGCACCGCTCGGGCGAGGGCGTCGACGTCGCCCGGTTCGAAGGCGATGGTGGGCAGCGCGACGACCTCGGCGCCCAGCTCGGCCAGGCGATCGTTGAGCGCCGCCTGCTGGCTCGCGGCGCGGGTGACCACGATGCGTCGGCCATACAGGGGGCGACGCTCGAACCAGGCGATGCGGGCGCGCAAGCCGACGACCTCACCGATGATGACCGTGAGCGGGGCGGTCATCTCATCGACGCGGGCCACCTCGGCCGCGTCGGCGAGCGTGGTGACCACGGTGCGCTGGTCGGGGCGCGTGGCCCAGCGGATCAGGGCCACGGGCGTAGCGGGCGCGCGACCCGCCGTCATGAGGCCCGCGCAGAGTTCCTTCAGGCGCGACGCGCCCATGAGGAGGACGACGGTGGCCATGCCGGCGAGGGCTCGATGGTCGAGCGGCGGCTCCGCACCTTCGGCGCGCGGGTGGCCCGTGACGAAGGCGAGGGACGGGCCGTAGCCGCGGTGCGTGACCGGGATGCCGGCGTAGGCGGCGCTGGCGATGGCCGCCGTCACGCCGGGCACGACCTCGAAGGTGACACCCGCGGCGGCCAGGGCCTCGGCCTCTTCGCCCCCGCGCCCGAAGACGAAGGGGTCGCCGCCCTTGAGGCGCACGACGCGTTGGCCCGCGCGGGCGCGACGGACCAGCTCGGCGCTGATCTGCGCCTGGCTCAGGCGCCGCGGCTTCTCGCCCGTCGGCACGATCTCACAGGTCGGGGGGCAGTGGGCCAGCAGGTCCGGGTTGACGAGGTAGTCATGGACCACGGCGTCGGCGCGCTCGAGCAGCGCCCGGCCGCGCAGGGTGAGCAGGCCAGCGTCCCAGGGGCCGGCGCCGACGAGGGCCACCGAGCCCGCGGCGCGCTCGCTCACCTGCGGACTTCGGCGAGCACGTCGGCGCCGCCCGCTGCGAGGATGGCGGCGGCGACCGCGGCGCCGAGGGCCGCGGGATCCTCGCCCAGCGCGGTGTGCTCGACGTAGGCCGTCCCGTCGGGGTGCCCCACGAAGGCGCGCAGGCGAAGGCTGGGGCCGTCGGCGGTGGCGTAGCCGCCCACCGGCACGCGGCAGTCGCCCTCGACGCCGGCCAGGAAGGCGCGCTCGGCCGTGACGCAGGCGGCCGTCGGGGCGTGGTGGATGGGCGCAATCAACTCGAGCACGCTGGCGTCGTCGTCCCGGCACTCGATGGCCAACGCCCCCTGCCCCACCGCCGGGATCCAGGTGTCCGGGTTGAGCGGCTGGAAGACGACGTCCTCGCGCGTGCCGGGCATCTCGAGCCGAAGCAGGCCGGCCCAGGCCAGCAGCACCCCGTCCATGCGGCGGTCGCCGTCCTCGTGCAGCCGGCCCACCCGGGTCTCGACCCGGCCGCGGATCGAGTGGACGGACGCCTCGGCCCAGCGCCGCTGCGCCAAGCAGGCCCGACGGAGGCTGGCGGTGCCGACGCGCGCCATCGGCACATCGTCGGCGATGCGGCGCACGAGGCAGTCGCGGACGTCGCCGCGGGTGGGGATGGCGCCCAGCACCATGCCGGACGGGAGGGCGGTGGGCACGTCCTTCAGGCTGTGGACCGCCAGATCGATCTCGCCCTGCTCGAGGCCCACCTCGAGCTCCTTGGTGAAGAGGCCCTTGCCGCCGATCTCGGCCAAGGGGCGGTCGAGGATGTGGTCGCCGGTGGTCTTGTAGATGACGATCTCGGTGGCCAGCGTGTCGCCGTGAGCGTCGCGCAGTCGATCGGCGATGTAGTGGGCCTGCCAGAGCGCCAGGGCCGAGCCCCGGGTCCCGATGCGAATCTTCATGGATCCTCCGACGAGTCGTCCTCGGGCAGCGCGAAGAGCGCGCGCGCGGCCCGCAGCAGCTCGTCGTCCCCCGACGCCGCCGCCTGCTTGAGTCCCACCTGCACGTCGTGCAGCAACTTGTTCACCACCCCGTCGGCCAGCATCTCGACGACCTTCAGCTGCTTCGGGTCCAGCTCGCCCAGCCTGCGCAGCGCCCGCTCGAGCTCGGCCCCCTTGATGGCGTCGGCGTGGCGGCGCAGCGCGATGATGGTGGGCTTGATGTCGACCGAGCTCATCTCGCGCAAGAAGCGGATGGCCTCTTCGGCGACCAGGCCCTCGGCCGCCTCGGCCTCGCGCTGCCGGCTCACCATGTTCTCGTTGGCGACGGCGGTGAGGTCGTCGACGTCGTAGCAGAAGACGTTGTCCAGCGTGTTGCAGGCCGGATCGACGTTGCGCGGGACGGCGATGTCGATCAGGAAGATGGGGCGATACTTGCGCGCCTTGAGCGCGGCCTTCATCGAGGCCTTGTCGATGAGGTAGTCGCGGGCGCCGGTCGAGGTGACGACGATGTCGGCCTCGGTCAGCAGGCGCGGCAGCTCGCCCAGGTCGCGCGGGTGCCCGCCGAGGGCCGTGGCCACCGCGTTCGCCCGCTCGGGGCTGCGGTTGGCGACCCACAAGGTCTCGATGCCGGCCTGCACCAGGTAGCGCGCCGCCAGCTCGCCCATCTTGCCGGCGCCGATCAGGGCGGCGGTGCGGGACTCGAGCTTGCCGAAGATCTGGCGGGCCAGGTCGACGGCCACGCTGCTGATCGAGACGACGTGGCGGCCGATGCCGGTCTGGGCGCGCACCTTGCGCGCGACCTTGAAGGCGCGCTCGACGGCCCGGTTGAGGGACGGGCCGGTCAGGCCGGCCACCCGGCAGATCTCGAAGGACGTCCTCATCTGACCGAGGATCTGGGGCTCGCCGATCACCATGCTGTCGAGGCTGGACGCGACCCGAAACAGGTGGCGCACCGCAGGGCCGTCCTGATGGCTGTAGACGTGTGGCCGCACGACGTGGACGCGCGCGTTGCCGACCTTGGCCAGCACGTCGGCGAGCGCCTCGTCGTCGAGGACCGGATCGGTGGTGGTGGCGTAGAGCTCGACACGGTTGCAGGTGCTGAGCACGAAGGACTCACCGAAGCCCGCCGCGCGGGCCAGGCCGGCGGTGTCGGGCAGCGCCTCGGCGGGGATGGCGAACTGCTCGCGCACCTGCAGGGGGGCGGTGCGGTGGTTCAAGCCCAGCACCACGAGTCGCGAGGGGGACGCCATCAGCCCAGCCCCAGGCTGTACCGGGCGACCACCGCCATCGCGACCGCCAGTCCCACGGTGGTGAGGATGGCGGCGCGCGGTCCGCGCCAGCCCGCGGCGAGCCGCGCCTGGAGCACCACGCCGTAGATGACCCACGACACGACGGCCAGCACGTAGGACAGGCGCAGGGTGCCCTCACCCGCGCGCACCGCCTGCACGCTGCCGAGCAGCAGGGCCACGGTATAGAACGGGAAGCCGACGATGATGCTACGCAGCGAGAGGCGGTCCAGCACGTCGAGCGGGGGCAGCCGCCGGCGGAGCTCGCTCCGAGATTTCGTTTTCAGCATGCGGGCTTGCAGCAGGTAGACCAGGGACACGGCGGTCGCGAAGGCGAAGGCGACGATGCCCACGAAGGCCAGCGAGATGTGAATCCACAGCAGCCAGTCCGCGAGGGCGCCGGTGAGGACGGGGTGCGGGCGGGCGACGAACAGGCCCAGCACCGCGAGGACGGCGAGCACCGTCGAGAGCGCCGTGACGAAGCTGCCCAGGGCCGCGATCGGGTAGCGGCGCAGCAGCAAGAGGTAGAGCGCGCAGAGGCTCCAGGCCGACAGCCCCAGCCCCAGGCGCGTGCCGCCCGAGAGGCCCGTGTCAACGGCCCACCACACGAGCAGCGCCGACCAGAAGACGAGCGTCGCGCGGAGCAGCCAGACCGCGAGCCGACCGACCGACGGCCGCTCGGTCCAGAGCGAGGCCAGGTAGGTGACGGTGGTGGCACCGTAGGCGCCGGCGCCGATGGCGAAGAGTGTGTCCAAGTCTCCCTCGAGCCGGCCTGCTGACCTGCGGACCTTGCGCCCGCCCCCACGCACGCGCGCGCCGCGGCACGCGCCCTGGGGTCCTGGATGGCGGCTTTTAGCACGGCGGCGCCGCCCCCCGCTACGCCTCGTCGGCGCGGCGCCGCGCCTCGGCCTCGTCACCGGCCTCGAGGAGCGACAGCAGTGGGCCGGCGGCGAGGGCGCGCAGACGG
>CALBMW010000847.1 GCA_937896275.1 uncultured Myxococcales bacterium | reverse complement strand
CGTCGCGAAGCGCTTGACCAACTCCTGGGGCATCGACACCAGCCCCGCGTGGTCGCCCGACGGCAGCCAGATCGCGTTCGTCAGCGATCGGCAGGGCTCGCCGCAGATCTGGCTCATGGGCGCCGACGGCAGCAACCAGCGCCGGATGACCTTCCAGGGCGACTACAACCAGACCCCCGATTGGAGCCCCAAGGGCGATCTCATCGCCTTTACCGCCCGCGACGAGCGCAACGTCTTCGACCTGTTCACGATCGACGCGTCCTCCGGTCAGATCGCGCGGCTGACGCAGAACCAGGGCAACAACGAGGAGCCCACGTGGTCGCCCGACGGCCGCTACATCGCGTTCACCAGCACGCGCGACGGTGGATCGCAGCTCTACATCATGACGGCGGACGGCCGCTTCCAGACGCGCATCAGCCGGGGCAAGGGCGGCTACCTCACGCCGCACTGGGGCAAGTGATGCGGGCCGCCCTGCTGTTCGCGGCGCTGATCTGGGCCGGCGCGGCGGAGGCCGATCCGGGTCCGACCAGCGCGCCCGCCGCGACGACGCCGGTGACGCCCGTGCGGGCGGCGCCGATGAGCCTGCCCCCCGGCGCACGACGCCCGCAGTCGCTCTCGCCCGCCGCCTTCGGAGCGGGCGGGCCGCCCCTCGTGCTCTACGGGCCACGCCTGGGGCTGATGATCGAGAAGGCGCTGCCCTCGCCGACGGTGCTCCCCCAGCGCAGGCATCGGGTCACGCTGCGCCTCGTCCTCGACGCCGCGGGCTCCGTCGCGAAGGTCGAGGTCGCGACCCCCAGCGGCAGCCCCGCCTTCGACGCCGCCGCGCTCGCCGCGCTCGGTCCCTTCGCGCCCAAGGGGCCGCGCACCTTCCCGCTGCCCAAGGACGAGAAGCTGCGCACCCGGGTGACCACCCTCGGCGTCGAGGTGCCGGTGCGCGAGCGCCTTCCGATGAAGCTGCTCGCCCCGGCCCTGCGCCACGCGCCGGCCCCGATGCCCGCGCCCGCCTCCACCGAACCTCGCAAGGAGCCCTGAAGTGCGACTCGCCACCCGTCTGTTGTGGGCCACGGCCCTGACCCTGTTGACGGTCGCTTGCGGCGGCCGCCCGACCAAGACGCTGGCCGAGGCCGAGAACGCCCTGGCCGACGCCATCCTCGCCAAGAAGTGCGCGCCCGAGGAGTACGCCGCCGCCGAGCGCATGTACGCCAAGGCCAACGCGCTGGCCGACGAGGGCAAGAACGACGAGGCCGAGGCCACCGCGCGCGCGGCCAAGAAGCTGGCCGAGCAGGCCCGCAAGAAGGCGATGCTGCGCAAGGACGAGTGCCTGAAGCCCAAGGCCGCGGGGGGCCTGAACCCGGAGGACTTCATCGACACGAGCGGCCCGGGCCTCGATGATCCCGACGCCCAGAACTCGGGCGGGCTGCAGTCGATCTTCTTCGACTACAACGCCTTCGACCTCACACCCGAGGCGCGCCAGACCATGAGCGCCAACGCCGGGTGGTTGAACAAGAACGGCGCGGTGAGGGTGGTGGTCGAGGGCCACTGCGACAGCCGCGGCAGCACCGAGTACAACCTGGCGCTCGGCGAGAAGCGGGCCCAGGTCGTGCGCAAGTACCTGGTTCAGCTGGGCGTCGACCCGAACCGGCTGGCCATCGTCAGCTACGGCGAGGAGCAGCCGCTCGACTTCGGCGAGAACGAGTCAGGCTTCGCGCGCAACCGGCGCGCCGAGTTCACCGTCCGGTGAAGGCCGCGCTCGACATCGGAAGCAACTCGGTCAAGCTGCTCATCGCCGAGCCCACGGGCGGGCCCGTGCAGATCGTCCTCGACCGCGTGGTCGTCACGCGCCTCAGCCAGGGCGTCGACGCGGCGGGCCACCTGCACCCCGACGCCGTCGCGCGCACGCTCGAGGTGCTGCGCGCGTTCGCGGGGCTCTGCCGTGAGTATCGGGTGGACGACGTCGCGGCGGTGGGCACGGCGGTGCTGCGGGACGCCTCCGACGCGCCCGCCTTCCTGGCCGCCTGCCGGGGCCTCGGCTTCGAGGTCGAGGTGGTCGGCGGCGAGACCGAGGCCGAGATCGTGCGCCTCGCGGCCCGCTACGAGGTCGATGGCCTCGACGATGACGCGGTGCTGGTCGACATCGGCGGCGGCAGCACCGAGGTGGTCTGGAACGGCGGCTGTCAGAGCACCGAGCTCGGCGTCGTGCGCCTGACCGAGCGGCACGTCCACCAGGATCCACCCGGCAATGAGACGCTCGCGGCGCTGCGGCGGGCCGTGGACGCACGCCTGGCCCCGCTGCCTTTGCCGGCCCGCGTCAGCGCGGTGGTGGGCAGCAGCGCGAGCTGCTCGCTGCTCGCGCGTCTCAGCCTGGGGCTGGCGGCGCACGATCCCCAGCGCGTCCACGGCCACCGCCTCGCGCTGTCCGAGCTCGGTCGCCTCGCCGACCTGCTCGCCAGCCAGACCGACGCCGAGCGCGCGGCGTGGCCGGGCATTGACCCGCGACGCGCCGATGTCCTGCTCGCGGGGGCAGCGGTCTTGGAGGGCGCCGCGCGCCGCGCGGGCGTGGACGAGGTCGTGGTGAGCGATCGCGGGACCCGCTACGGGATCTTCCACCGCGCCTTCGACGCGCGGCGCTGATCCGGACGCGGGGGGCTGATCCAGGGGGCTCAGGCGGCCTTGGCGGTCGCGACGTCCTCGTCGGAGGGCGGGTTGAGCAACCCCCAGGTCACGCCCACCCCGAGGTACAAAGCGCAGAGGAAGAGCAGGTACTCAGGCAGCAGCTTGAATGGCGTCATCGCGTAGACCAGGACGACGTTGGCGACCTGAAACCAGTGCAGCGCCCGGTTGGCGCGCCCCTTCAGCTTCGGCAGGCGCACGTTGCTCACCATGGCCACGCCGGCGACCAACAGCAGCATCGGGAAGGCGCGCAGCAGCGTGTCCCCCAGGTGGTGGATCTCCCAGGTCAGGTAGCCCGAGGCGAGCACGGCGCCGATCAGGGTCGTCGGGATGCCATAGAACAGACGGTCGCCCAGGGGTGGCTCGGCGATGTTGAAGCGCGCCAGCCGCGCCGCCGTGCAGACGACGAAGAAGCCCACGCAGAGCAGCAGCAGGGGGCGCGACACCAGATCGCCCAGGCGGAAGTACACCAGCGCGGCGGGCGCCACGCCGAACACCACGAAGTCGGCGAAGGAGTCGAACTGCATGCCGAACTCGGAGGTCGCCTTCAGCAGCCGGGCGCTGGTGCCGTCCAGCTTGTCGAGCAGGACCCCCCAGAGGATGAACCAGGCGGCCTGCGTGAAGTCGCCGCCCGCCGCCGCGCCGACCGAGGCCAGCCCGAACAACATGGACAGCGCGGTGAACCCGTTGGGTACGACGTACTTGGCGTGTGTCTTCATGGCGGCCCATTGATAGCCGCGCGCCGACGAGGGCGCAAGGGCGGCCGACCGCGACCAGCGATCGCGACCAGCGATCGCGGAGGGTGATCGCGGTGGGCGGCCGCGGTGGCCGGTCGGCTGGCCGGTGGTCCGGGTCCAGCGACCCCAGCGCCAAGCGCACCCCGAAGGGTGTTCGTGCGAATCTGAACCCGGAGATTGGCGTGCCTGACCGACTCCGCTAGATTGTGTGGGCTCGACGCCGCTCCCAGGGGGAGGGCGGGCGGGTTCGCGGGCGGCGCCGATGGTTGGCCCGCGCGTTGCAAACCCAAGGTCGCGTCGAGCACACCGCTGGACACGAACCACGAATCGGAGAGTTCGATGCGCAACCTGCTCAACCGCCTGCGCCACGAGGACGACGCCGCCACCGCCGTCGAGTACGCCATCATCGCCGCCATCGTCGGCGTCGCGCTCATCGGCACCCTGATCGCGTTCCGCGACAGCATCTCGGCGATGCTGAACCGGGCCGCGAGCGTCATCCAGAACCAGTAAAGGTCATCGCGTCGCTCGGCTTCGGCGAACTGTGCCCGGGCTTCGGCCGCCTGCTCCTGGGCTTCGGCGGACTGTTTCTGGGCTTCGGCGGACTGTTCGGGCCAGCCTTCTGGATCGGGATCGTCGCGGCGAGCGTGAGCGATCTGCGCACGCGCCGAGTTCCCAATGCGTTGAACGGCGCGCTCGCGGCGGTGGGCCTCACCGCGCAGGTCTTCGCCGAGGGCTGGCACGGGCTGCTGACGGGCGTCTTGGGCATGGCGGTGGCTTTCGGGCTGGTGCTGGTGCCCTTCGCGATGCGGCTCTACCGCGGAGGCGACGCCAAGCTGGTGATCGCGCTCGGCGCGTGGCTCGGACCCCTGGCGGCCGCCTATATGTTCCTCTGGGGCGTGGCCCTGGGGGGCTTGGTCGCCGCAGGCATGGTGCTGGCGGGCGGCCCGGCGCTGCGGCGGCGAGTCGGTCGCACCCTGAAAGACGCCGCGCTCACGGCCACTCTGCCGCAGGTGGAGCCTGATCGGCCGGCGCGGCTGCACGCGCCGATGGCGCTCGCCTTCTCGGCGGGCGCGGTCGTCGCCCGCCTGTGGGAGGTCACGTGATCACGCACCCCGCTCCTCGTGCCACCGCCCCGCCTCGCGCCCGGCGTCGCCTTCAACGCGGCGTCGCGGCGGTCGAGTTGGCCCTGGGCCTGCCGATCATCGTGTTCGTGCTCGCGGCGGGCATCCACTTCGGTGACTCGATGTACGTCAGGCAGCGCCTCGGCGTGGCCGCCAGCCGGGCGGTGCGCATCTGCGCGCCCCGCGGCGAGGACGGCATCCTCAACTGCATCGACCAGCAGGCGCGGGCCTCGCTGGGTACGATGCTGCTCGGCGAGTCGGCCCGCTGTGATCCGCTGCAGACCAACGGGACACAGATCGTGGTGGTCGATCAGCTCAAGATGATCACCGCCCGCTTGACCTGTCGGTACACTGGCGGCTTCTCGCGGATCGTGCGACGTTTCGCCCAGGACGCCAACGTGATGTTGTTGCGCTCCCAGGCGAGCATGCCCATCACGGAACACTGATGGGCCGCCCGCCGGCGGGATGAAAACGAAGCCGATCGCTGGTAGCGCGGCTTCGATTGGGCCAGGATGGCGTCGCCGGCCGCGTCCGGTCGACGGAGCCAACGGTTCGCCGCGGCTCCTGGGCCGACAACGCCGGACGGTGCGATGCGGAAGGAGAGCCGATGAGCCGCAAGGTGGGGGGTGCCCGGGCCTCCCGGTTTGGCGCCCTGGGTTTCACGTTCCTCGCACTGGTGCTGACGGCGCTGACGGCGCTGCTCCTGGCCCGGATGATGGGCACCAGCAAGTACGCCAACGAGCCGGTGCAGGACGT
>CALBMW010000846.1 GCA_937896275.1 uncultured Myxococcales bacterium | reverse complement strand
CGGCCCCGCGCCCGCCAACGAGACCTGCGACACGGCGCGCGCGCTCGACGCCGGCGGCGGCACGATCCCGGGCGACACCCGCCCGGCGGCCGATGACTACACGCTCGTCGCCAACAACCGCTGCACCGAGCACGACAGCCTCGGTGGCGATGTGGTCTACCGGCTGCCTGCGCAGGCCGGCACCCGCTACTTCGTGCAGGCCACGCCGACGGGCGGCTGGGATCTCTCCCTCTACGCGACGACCGACTGCGGCGATCCGGCGCGCGCCTGCGTCGAGGGCAGCGACGGCGCGCTCACCGAGTCGATCGTCTTCACGGCCGCGGACACCGGTGACGTCTTCGTCATCGTCGACGGCTCGGGCGACGAGAGCGGAGCCTTCGAGCTGCGTTGGGGCCTGGCCGAGTGCGGGGCCGCGCGTGACTGCGCCGCCGGGCAGGCCTGCGCGGACTTCCGCTGCGTCGCGGCGCCCTGATGGACCGGTTCCTCGTCCCGGCGGCCCTCGTCGGCATGGGCCTGCTGATCTACTTCTTCCTCGCCGACGGCGCCCAGCAGCACCCCGCGCCCCCTCAGGTGCGGGATGCGATGGCCCAGGCCCCGCACCGCCCGCTGCCCACGCTCGAGGTCGACGCCGAGCTGCCGGACGTCGGCCCGGTGGTGGACGCTGCCCTCACCGTCGACCGCGTCAACGACATCGGACTGCTGGGTCGAGAGGCCCGCTGGCTCGATCCGGTGATGGCGAATCACCTGGACTGGCGCAAGGTGCCCGACGCCGAAGAGCCCACTTGGATCGGCTTCAACGACGTGCGGCTGACCTTCCACGTCGACCACGGTCGCGTGACGGGTGCCAAGGCGGTCTTCGCCAAGGGGGCGCTCAGCGCGTCACTCACCGCGCTCTCGTCGGAGCTGGTGGGGTACCGCGACTTCCTGCCGGTCCACATGGAGGTCATGGGGCGCGAGGAGGCCATGATCCCGCGCCAAGGCTCCTACGTGGACGGACGCGGGCGCCGCGGCTACTACCGCGGCACCTTCGACACCCAGGGCGACAGCAGCATCTTCGGTCCGGCCGAGTTCGAGGTGTCGATGACGCCGTTCCCGCCGAACCCCGAGGCACGGCCGTTGCCGCCGCCGGCCGGCATGGTGCTGGTCGATGGGGGCATCCAGGACGTGCCCTGACGCGGCCCGCCGGCCGACGATCTCAGCCCTCGCGCCAGCCCTCGTCCTCGTGCTTGAAGAGGAGATCGTTCCCGACCACGTTGACCTCGATGAGGTAGCGATGGCCGGCCTGCAGATCGACGGCCGTCTTGAGCATCTTCAGCACCGGGCCGCCCCTCGCGGCGCGGAGGCGGAAGGTGAACTCCAGGGCGCCTCCCGCCTGCTCGACGTAGTTGGTCATCGCGATGGAGAGCGGCTTGAAGCCCCCCATCTTGCCGGTGCGGTACTCGATGAAGCCGTTCTGGCGCGCCCGGAAGCGCACCTCTGCCGCCTCCTGGGGTGACTTGGCGGCGGGCTTGTCGCCCAGATCGCGCGTCAGGAGGTCGGCCCCCCCGGGGCGGCAACCGGCCACCTCGATGGCGTAGCGACCGTCGGGGCGCAGGCCGAGCAGACCCAGATCGGCCTTGGACGGCGCCTGCATCTTGACCTCGTAGGACCAGTCTTCGCGTGGCGCGAGCTCGACGCCGGTGGACCGGGCGCCGGTCGCGACCTTGATCTCGGTGCCGGCCAGCAGCACGGTCAGATCGGCGCCGCAGGTGTTATGGAGCTCGACCGACACCGGACCGGCGGGCGGCGCGGCGGCCTTCTTGGCTTGCACGGTGGTGGCGACGGCGACAAGCGTCACCAGGGTCAGTCCGCGCTGCGCGATGCGGTGCATGGAGGCTCCTCGGTCGGGTTGGGCGCGGCCGCAGACGCGGCCATGGCGCCGGGATTCAGGGCACTCGCCATCCGGTCGGGAGCCCGGCCGAAGCGGCCCGCCACTATAGACGATGTGGGCGGTCGAGGGTAGCGGATGGTGCGGGATGGGACGCGCTCGGGGGCCTGAGCGCTGCCCGCGGGTGGCGCCCGCTGCTCAGGTCGTGACCGTGCTCAGACCTTGCGCTGCGGGACCATCCACCTGGGCATGCCGATCCCGCGAGCGGGGGCCGCGGTGGCGGCCGAGGCGCCGCGCCCGGCCGGGACCGTGGCGTTCGCCGAGGCGTCGATGCTGTCATCGGGTCCGTCGCTCCAGAAGGCGTCCCCCAAGGGCGCCTCGCCCACCACGCGGTTGCCGGCGTTTCGCGTGATCGCGGGCGTGCGCAGATCGGCCTCGTCGAAGGGCCTGGCGGCGCGCACGGGCGGCATGCCACGGGGCGGCACCGAGGGCATGCTGGGTCCAACCCGCGGGGGCGGCGCGCTGGTCGGCATGCGGGGGGCGTGCGCCGTGGGGCTGGGTGGAGGGCCCACGCGCACGTTGCGCGCGTTGATCGACGGGCGGCCGGAGGGCCTCGCGGGGGCGGGCTCTGCGTGCGGCTCCACCGGCGGCGTGACGGACGCCACGCGGCTGCCCACGTTGCGGGCCGCTTCGGCCTCGGGCATCGGCGTCGGGCACTCGGTGAGCTGCGCGGGCGACCACTCGCCGCTCGCGCCGGGATCGGCCAGCGTGGGCGAGGGCGCCGTCTCGCCGAGACGGTGGCCGGGCTGCGTCAGGACGCGCGTCATGGGCTTCTCGCGCAGGCTCTCGGCGCGCCCATCGAAGCCCGTGGCGATGACGGTGATCTTGATCTCGTCACCCATGGACTCGTCGATCACGGCGCCGAAGATCAGGTTCACGTCCACGTGCGCGGCGTCCTCGACGAGGCTCGCGGCCTCCTCGATCTCGGCGATGCGCAGGTTCATGCCGCCCGTGAAGTTGATCAGGATGCCGGTCGCGCCCTCGATGCTGATGTCGTCGAGCAGTGGGCTCGAGATCGCCATCTGCGCGGCCTCGAGCGCCCGGTTGGGACCGCTGGCGCGGCCGGTCCCCATCAAGGCCAGGCCCTTCTGCGACATGATGGTGCGCACGTCGGCGAAGTCGACGTTGATCATGCCGTGATCGGTGATCAGGTCGCTGATGCCCTGTACGGCGTTGAACAGCACCTGGTCGGCCATCTTGAAGGCGTCGAGCATCGTGGTGTGCTCGTCGCTGATGGCCAGCAAGCGCTGGTTGGGGATGACGATGAGCGTGTCCACCTCGGCCGCGAGCGCCTCGATGCCCGCCTCGGCCTGGCGCCGCCGCTTGCGCCCTTCGAACTGGAAGGGGCGGGTCACGATGCCGACCGTCAGGGCACCGCGCTCTCGCGCAGCGCGGGCGATGACCGGGGCGCCACCCGTGCCGGTTCCGCCTCCCATGCCCGCCGTCACGAAGACCATGTCGGCGCCACCGAGCGCCTCGCTGATCAGGCGCTGATCTTCCAGGGCAGCGTCGCGCCCGACCTCGGGGTTCGCGCCCGCCCCGAGGCCCTGCGTGAGCGTCTGGCCGAGTTGGAGCCGGGTGGGCGCCTTGGCGTGGTGAAGCGCCTGCGCGTCGGTGTTGGCGACGACGAAGTCCACGCCCTTCAGGCCGCTGGCGACCATGGTGTTGACCGCGTTGCCGCCGCCGCCGCCCACGCCCACCACCTTCAGCTTGGCGCCCGCGTCTCCCACATACTCGAAGATGCTGTCCACGTTCTCACCACCCCCCTCGGCACGCGGATCTATCCCGCGTGACCCAGGACCACCTACGTTGCTCGCACAGCAGGAACCGAAAACCCGCTCCCAAGGCATAATAGGTAGGGCTGTTCCGAGCCGCAATCAACTTTTCGGTAAAAAGTCAAATTGGCGAAATCAGCCCGCTTTTGAGCTGATTTACATTGAAAATGATCAAAGCGGCCTATTGAAGAACGATAGCAATCGACTCCATCCACGCTGCGCTCGAATGGGTCGCCGAGTGCTGAACCATTGCTGTCGCTTCTCACGAAGGCCATACAGAACGAGTCCCGTTCCCGTCGCGTAGCGCGGGTGCTGGACCACGTCGACCAAGCCGTGCAGGTCCTTCGGCTCGCCCCGGACGACCGGCATCTCGAGCGTCTGCTCGGCCAACTCGATGATGCCGTCGAGGTTGGACACCCCTCCGGTGAGGACGATCCCGCCGCGAAGCGCCGAGACGTGGGTCAGGTGGTCCAGTTCGTGACGCACCAGGAGCAGGATCTCCTCGATACGCGCCTCGATCACCTCGCACAGCTCCACCCGCTTGATCGTGCGGGGGCGGCGGCCACCCACGCCGGGCAGCTCGATGCTCTGGTCAGGGTCGACGAGCGCGGCGAGCGCGCAGCCGTGGCTCTGCATCAGGTGCTCGGCCTCGACGCTGGGCGTGTTCAGGCAGTCCTTGATGTCGGCCGCGATGTGTTCGCCGCCGATCGGCAGCACGGCCGTGTGGATCACCGCGCCCCGGTCGAAGACCGCGAGGTTGGTGGTGTCGCCGCCGATGTCGATGATCGCGACGCCGATCTCGCGGCTGTTGGCCGTCAGGAGCGCCTCGGCTTGGGCGAGGGGTGCGAGCACGACGTCCGTGACCCGCACGCCCGCCTTGCGGCAGCAGTCCTCGAGTCGGTCGACGGCCTCTCCGTCGCCGACCACCACGTGCGCCTGCACCTCGAGCCGCACGCCGTGCATGCCGGTCGGGCGCGTGATCTCGCCGCGGTGGTCGAGCAGGAACTCCTGGGGCACGACGTGCAGAACGCGCTGGCTGCCGGCGAGGCGGTGGGCCATGGCGACGTCGATCACGCGACACACGTCGTCCTCTGTCACCATCTCGCCGGCCACGCGCACGACACCCGTGGAGTTGAAGCTCGTGAGGTGACGCCCCGAGATCGACAGCGCGACCTCGCTGATGTCGCAGCCGGCCATCATCTCGGCCTCTTCGACGGCGGCCCGGATCGACCGCACGAGGTCGTCCTGGCTGCACACCGCGCCTTGCTGCAGGCCCACCGCCGGGTGGCACCCCGTGCCGATGACGTCCACGCGACCCTCGGCACGCAGCACACCGATGACGCACTTGATCGTGCTCGTACCCAAGTCGAGCCCGGCGACGATCTGCTCAACGTTCACCATGATCCCCCACCCCCCCGGGACGCAATGAGATGCTCCCGAACTCCTGCTCCAACCGCACTTCCTGCACAACCGCCCGATCGAGGTCTTCACTCAGCAGGATATAGGCAGCATCAACCTTCCTTTCGGAAAGCTGCGTGAAAATCGAGAGAAGCAACTCAATTTTCTTACGATGCTGATGC
>CALBMW010000845.1 GCA_937896275.1 uncultured Myxococcales bacterium | reverse complement strand
GTCAGGGCCAGCGCGCCCGCGACGCCCTGGCGCTCGCCGTGGTCCATTGGCGCGGCGTGGGCGACGCCGCCGCCCTGGGCGACGTGGAGGCGGCGCTCGCCGGGTTGTAGGGCGCGCGGGTCGGGCGACCTCAGAACGAGCCGCCGATGCTCGCGCCCACGTAGGTCGCGCTCAGCTCGTCGCGCAGTGGCCAAGCGCCCCACAGGACGCCCTCGACCCGCTCGCTGAACAGGCTGAAGGTCAGCGCGACGCCGGCGGACGGGTAGATGTCGTCCAGCAGATCGCCGGTGCGCTCGGCGATGCTCATCGCGTCGGCGAAGGGCACGACGGCGTTGCGGCGTCCCACTGGCGCCGGGATGCGCAGCTCGGCCGTACCCTCGGCGGCCTGCAGGGCGCCCAGCTTCTCGGTGAGGCCCCCTCGCAGGACGGGCGTGGCGAGGGCGCGTGAGCCATAGCCCCGAGCGCTCGGGAACAGCCGGCGGTGGGCCGCGAGCACGCCGTCGATCACGTGCACCTGCTGGAGCGACGTGCGCAGCCGCAGGACGAAGTGCTGGTCGTCGTCGGTGGTCCACAACGGCAGGTGGACGCGGATCCGCCCGGAGTCCTCGACCCAGCGCGCCGTGCCGTCCACCGCGCCGCCGCCGGCCCCCTCGAAGGTCGCGTCGAAGCCCAGGTAGGGGATGCGCTCGTCGTCGAGCTGGTTGAGGTCGAGCGAGGCGCGCAGCCCGCCGGTGGCCGTCACAGTGGTGTCCTCCAGGATGGGCAGGAGCGGCTCGGTGGCGTCCTGACTGGCGAAGACCAGCTCGACCTGCACCAGCGGGAGCAGGATCCCGCGGCCCTCCAGGAAGCGGAGCCCGAAGCCGCCCACCAGCTGGTACCAGGTGTCCTCGAAGGTGTCCGCGTCGCCGTCGAAGCGGTTGAGCAGCACCTGCGCGATGAGGTGGCGTCCCAGCAACGGGTTGCGCCACTCGATGCCTTGCCGCCCGACCTGGCCGTAGATGTCGAGCCGCTGGCCGTCGCCGCGCAGGGCCGGACCCTCCTCGAACTCCTCCCAGTCCTCGGGCCAGCGACCCAGATCGACGTTCTGGAAGATCAGCCGCTGGTTGGTGACGTCGAAGCCAATGGGGTCCCGCTCCTCGAGCCGGAAGGTGAGGTAGGCGAAGCCCGCCTCGGGCGCCGGCTCGACCAGGGCGTCCACGGTGCGGAACAGACCGCTGCGCCGCAGGCTCTGCACGGTGGCGTCGACCGCGGACTGCCGGTACAGATCACCCTCGTGAATCTCGAGCAGCGTCGTCAGCACCCGCTGCCCCGTCACCCGCGCGCCCACGAACCAGATGCGCCCGATCCGCACGTTGGCGGGTCTCTGCACCTCGAAGGTCAGCGCGACGGTCCACGTGCCGTCGGTCCAGCGGGTCGGCGTCCGATGCACCCGGATGTCGGGCCGCAGGACGCCGTGATCGGCCAGCCATGTCTGGAGCGCGCTGATCTCGCGGTCGACCAGGTCCTCGCAGAAGGGCATGTCGTCGCGGAGCGGCAGCGCCGCGAGGACATCCCAGGGGATGAACCGCCCGACCACCTGGACGCGCCCGGTGCGGACCGCCGGGCCGGGGTCGAGCTCGTAGGTCACCGCGAAGCGGCGCTCGGAGACCGGCCCGGGCGCGGCGCCCGAAGGCTGCGACACCAGGGCCTCGCCCACCGTGACCGCGGCCCGTGGGTGACCGGCTCGGCACTGCCACCGCCTCAGCCGCTCGGCGTCGGCGTCCAGCGCCGCAGGATCGATCGGCCGCCCGGCCTGGACCTTGAGGCCCGACACCAGCGCCGCGCGCGTGGGTGGGTCGAAGGTGTCACCGAGCAGCTCGACGCGAGCCGCCACCGACAGCGGACCGCGTGCCACCCGGTAGGTCACCGCCACCGACTCGCCGACGGGCTCGACCGTGGCGCTCACCGTGGCGTCGCGATAGCCCCGCGAGACCAGGAAGCTTCGCAGCAGTTCACGATCGAGGTACGTCAGGTAGGGGTGGTAGCGCTCGCCGGGCCGCAGCCGGAGGCCACCGCGCAGGCGCTCCATGAGGTGCTGCCCCCAGGCTGGCGGCAGGTCGGGATCGAGTGCGGCGGTGCTGTCCACGCGGCGGTCGCGCCCGTCGTACTCGAAGGTGACGGTGACGCGCTCGGCGTCGCCCTCCGTGTGCACGTCGACGCCGCCCACCCCGCGCACCTGCTCCAGCGACCGCACCGCGTCCACCAGGCGAGCGGGCAGGGCCGGGCCGTGCACCAGGAACCACGTCTGCGCGCGCATCTCGGCGCCGTCGGGGCCCACCGGGCCGCGGAAGGTCACCGCGGTCACCTGGGGGGCCGCGAGCCCGGCCGTCGCCCACAGGACCACAGCGCAGCCCAGCCAAGACGCCGCGTGACGCGGTGAGGGGCTCACCCGATGCTCAGCCCGAGCCGGCGCCGCAGATCGATGTAGCCCTCCGAGACGGCGAAGCGAAGCAGCAGGGCCTGTCGGCGCTCCATGTGGGCCACGCTGAACGGGGGCGCCTCCTCGATGCAGCGCATCGCCATGCCGAGATCGCCGCAGAACAAGAGGCCCAGGCGGCTGGCCGAGTGGTCGAGCGCCTCGAGCCACCGGCTGACGTCGAGGTGACGGGTTGGATCCTGACGCATCCGCTGGACCAGGTTGCCCAGATCGGCGAGCTCCGCCGGCGGGATGCGCTGCTTCTTGAGGGCGCGCAGCAGATCGGGGTCGGGATCGACCGGCGCGTCGGGCTGCACCAGGCGGGTGACGGTCGCCATGACGCGCTCCAGGCGGGCGGCCCGCGCGTCGGGATCGTCGTCGAGGCTCGCGAGCACGTGCTGGCGGCCCGTGAGGTACAGGTGCCGGGCCAGCCAGAAGGCAAGATCGGCCAGCGGCCGGGCGTCGAGATCAGGGCCGATCAGGAGCGCGGGCGGGTTCATCGGCACGGTGCGAATGCCGGGGCGATCCGCGGGATCGCGGTAGCAGTCCAGGCGCCCCAGGCCGGTGGCGTCGGCGATGAGGGCCGCAACGCGGTTGAAGGGGGTGTCCTGCTGGGGATCGATGGCGTGCTTTCGGCGGCTGAGCCCGGCCTCGCGGCGGCTGACCTCGATGGCAGGCAGAAGGAATGGGTAGAGGCGGTGCAAGAGGTGGTCGAGTAGCGGGCTGCCGTCAACGTGCTTCACGCGGTCCCACTCGGCGCGCCCGAGCGTGGCCTGGGGCGCCTGCAGGCCGGGGCGCCGATACTGGTCGTAGAAGGCGCGCTCCTCGGGGCTGGCGACGCCCAGCCATGACAGGGCCTGACACAGACACCACGCCGCGTCGAAGCGGCCCAGCTCGAGGTAGAGGCGCCGAAGGTTCTGCATCGTGAGGATGTCGGTCGGCGCCACGTCGAGCAGGTGCTGGTGCTGCTGCACCGCGCGCTCGAGCTGGTCGGTGGCCTCGCACAGCTCCGCCACCACCTTGCGCGCCTCGATGTCGTCGGGGCGGCGCTCCAGCACGATGTTCCAGGCCTCGAGGGCGGCGTGGGGGTCGCGGAGCTCGACGCGGTTGATCTCGCCCAAGTTCGTGGCCAACGCCACGACGACCCGATCGTCCATCTGCTCGCGCGCGGCCTGCGCCAGCATCCGGCGATACAGCGCGTCGAGGCGGAGGTGATCCTGGGCGGTCAGCAGCAGCCGCTCCAGCAGGCGGAAGGCCTCGAACGACGTTGGATCGGCCTCCATCGCCTGTTCGAGCGCCCGGATCGCCGCGGGCGCGTCCTCCATCTCGGTGTGCAGCAGCTCGCCGAGGGCGAGCCACCGCCGCGCGCGGTCGCGTGGGGTGGCCTCGCGCTCGGCCAGGCGCTTCATCAGATCGACGGCGGCGTAGGCGTCCCCCGCCTCCTGATTCAGCGCCAGCAAGCGCTCCAGCACGGCGAGGTCGTCGGGCGCCTCGACCAGCGCGTACTCCACCGCCTCGATGGCCAGGCGCCGGTCGTCCAGGTGGTGCTCGAAGACGTCCGCCAGCCGCATGTTGAGGGCGCGACGGGCCTCGGCCCCGTCGATGACGTCCAGCAGGCCGCGCAGCTCCTCGGCGGTCGCGGCCCAGTCGCCGCGCGCCGACAGGAGCTCGATGATCGAGTTGCGCGCCTCGACCCGCCCCGGATCCAGCGCGCGGGCCTCGTGGAACACGTCGAGGGCCTCGCGATCGTGGCCCGCCTCGGCCTGCAGGCGGCCCATCCGAAGCAGCAGCGGGTAGGCCTGATCGCTGCTGCGGCCTTCGCTCTCGAGCACGTAGACCATCTGCAGCGCCTCGAGCGCCTCCGACGGGCGACCCTGCGCCTCCGTGAGCGCCGCCAGCCGCCGCCAGGTCGGGGCGTGCTGACCGTCCAGATCCCGCGCGGCGCGGTATCGGTCGACCGCCAGGGCGGCGTCGCCCATCGCCTCGGCGCAGCGCCCCGCGGCGAACAGCCAGCCATGCCGCGTGGCCGTGTCGATCGCGGGATCTTCGATCAAACGCGGCAGCAACCGCTCGAGCTCGGTGAAGCGTCCGCTCGCTAGCCACACGGGGCCCACGGCGCGGATCGCGTCGAGGCTGTCGGGATCGGCCTCGAGCGCGCGCTCGAAGCAGTTGGCCGCGGCGGCCGCGTCGTCGAGCCCGTCGGCGTGCAGGCGGCCCAGGCGCATCAGCACCGCGGCGCGCGCCGGTCCCTCGATCCGGGTGGCCATCTGGGCCAGCAGGGCTGCCTGAGCGCCATGATCGGCGGCGGCGGCGGAGACCGACGCCAAGCCCTCGAGCGCCGGCACGTGGTCCGGCGACAGGGTCAGCGCGCGCTGATACCACTCGACGGCCGTCGCCTGATCGTCCTCGCCGCGCGCCCCATCACCGAGCGTCGTGGCCGCGTCCAGCCGTGCCTCGATGGGCGCGTCGTCCCGCGCGAACAGGCGCTCCAACGCGGCCTGCCGTCGCGGGCGGTCCCCCACCAGGTCATAGAGGCGCGGCAGCATGGCCAGCGTCGCGACGTCCAGGTCGGGCGAGAAGGCCAGGGCGCCCAGGGACTCGAGCGCTCGGTGCGGGTCGTTGAGCGGCCCGATGTAGAGCGCCGCCAGCCCACGCCGCAGGCGCTCGTGGGTCTCGGCTTCCAGTTCGGGCTCGGCGAGGGCCTGCCAGTAAGCCTCGGCGGCCAGCGCCGGCTCCTCGAGCTTCTCGTCCCACAGGGCGCCCATGCGCGCCCACAGGTGGCCCCGCTCTCGCCCGACGGCCTGCCGCGCCTCGCGCTGCAACACGCCCACCAGATCGGACCACCGCCCCGCCGCCGCGTACTCGCGCTCGATCGCCCTCAGCAGCGCCAGCGGCATCGCGCCGGCGTCGGGGTGCTCGGCGTGCAGGTGCACCAGCCGGTCGCGCAGCGCGGCCTTCTCGACCGCGTTCGTGGTGCGCGCGAGGCGACGCGCGAGCACCTCGGCCAGATCCCGCCAGTGCTCCAGGTCGGCGTAGAGCTCCGACAGGGCATCGAGGGCCTCGGTGTCGTCGGGCGCCACCGCGCGCACGCCCTGCCAGGCTTCGACCGCAGCGCCCACATCGCCGAGGGGGCCACCGTAGAGCCGGCCGAGGGCGGCCAGCACCCCACCGCGCGCAGGCCCGTCGAGGCGCGACGCGCGATCGTGCAGCAGCTCCGCCAGCTCGCCCCAGCGCTCGTGCGCCTGATAGTGGGCGCAGAGCGCGTCTCTGGCCTGCTCGTCGTCCGCGTCGTTGTCCAGGACGCTGCGGTAGGCGCTCGCGGCGGCTCCGTCATCGCCACGCTGCTCGTGCAACGTCGCGACCCGCAGCCACAGCGTCTTTCGTTCGGTGACGCCTTCGGCGCTCTCGGCCTGCCGCTCGAGCACTGCCAGCAGGTCGCCCGTGCGACCGAGCGCCGCGTAGGTCTCGGCCAGCGCCGAGCCCGCCTCGCGATCGGTGTCGTCCTCGGCCCAGGCCTCCTCGAGGTGCTCGACGGCGGCGGCGGCGTTGCCCTCCGCGGCCAGCCGGCGTCCCATCGCACGATGCAGCGCGTGGGCGGTGGATCGGTCCGGGCCGACCTTCAGGGCGCGCGCCCTGAGCCGGTGCGCCTCGATGGGATCCTCGGCGTCCAGCGCGTCGCTCATCCGCGCTAGCAGGCGCGCGGCGTCGGGCCCGTCACTCACCAACGCGGCCAGCTGCCGGAAGAGATCGGGGGCCTCGTCGGGGCGGACCGTCTCGACCACGGCGCGCGTGAACAGATCGAAGCGGCCGGTCTCGTGGGCCAGCTCGAGGCCGAAGGCGAGGGTGTCCTCGTCGGGCGGCACCGCGGCCATCGCGTCGCGCAGCGCGTCGAGGGCCAGCTTGTGCTCACCGGCCAGGCGGCAGGTCTGCGCGAGGCGGCGGCAGGCCCAGAGTCGATCCTCACCGGGCGCGCTGGTCCGCGCGATCGCCTCGATCACGGGGCGGGCGGCCGCCCAGTCCTGCGCCACCTGGCAGGCGCGTGCGAGGCCGTCGAGCAGCGCGGGCGCGCGTCCTCCCATGTCGAACAGACGCTGGAGCCCCACGCGCGCGGCCTGATCCCGCACGTCGACCCGCAGCCGCTCGACGAGGGCCGCGGCGTCTTGGGACAGGGCCTGGCCGTCGGGCGGCTCGCTCACCATCGCCTCCAGGGGGGGGATGTCAGATGCGGCTCTATTCAAGGACGGATCGTCCGCCGGAGCAAGTTGCAGGGCACGCGCCGCCGCAGAATCGTTCCGGTTTGGCCCCCGCTCGCGGCCCCGCTACGCTGCGCCGTTGTGACGTGCGCCGGGGGCAGCGATGGAAATCGAAGCGGCCGCGACCTTGGACCTGACAGATCCCGCCACGCTGGCCACGATTCTGGGGCTCGGCGAGGTCGAGACCTCGGTCGAGGTCGTCCACGATACCTACCTGGACACCGACGACTGGTTTCTCTTCCGGGCCGGGCTCGCCTGTCGGGTGCGGCACGCGGGCGGCGCCGCGCGGCTGCTCGTCGCGACCCTCGCGCCCATGCGCGAGGGTCCCGCGCACCACCAGGCCTGGCTGGAAGATCTGCCGCCCGACGCCCCGGAGAACGGCCCGCTGCCCGGGGAGCGCGTCGCGCGTTGGCTGGCGCCGTGCCTCGGTGGGCGTGTGCTGCGCGTGCGCCTGCACGTCGAGCACACCCGTCACACCTTCGTGGGCGTCGACGCGAGCGGCGCGCGCGTCCAGGTCTACCGGGGCGACGACGCGGTGCCCGTCGCGCCGTCCGACCACCTCGGCCAGTCGCTTCGCGCGGCCCTCGAGCAGGGCACCGAGGCCCCACCGAGCCCCCCTGTGCCCGCCGGCCCCTTCGCGCGCGACGAGCGCGTGCGCGCGGTCGCCCGCGCCATCATCGGCGCCCAAAGTGCGGCGCTCCGCTTCAACGAGCCCGGCGCCCGCATCGGGCTCGACGCCGAGTACCTGCACGACATGCGGGTCGCCGTGAGGCGCACGCTGGCCGCCCTCGACACCTTCCGTGCGGCCATGCCCGGCCCGGCCCGCAAGCGCCTGCGGGCGGCGACCCGGACGCTGCTCGCCCACCTGGGCGCGGTGCGCGACATCGACGTGACCGTCGCCGGGCTCGCGACCTCGGCGGCCGCCGCGGGTGTCGAC
>CALBMW010000844.1 GCA_937896275.1 uncultured Myxococcales bacterium | reverse complement strand
TCCTCGGACTCTTCATGGGCGCCGCGCTCTTTTGAGAGGCGCGTGGCTCTCGGTGGGCCACGGGTCGGTGCGCCTCCTGCGCGGCCTCTGGACGGCCCCGCGCTCCCTCGCGCCGGGTGGGCCGGCACCGCCTCGCGCAGAGCCGCAGGGCCGCAGTCGGGGCGCGGCGGAAGCCCGCAGGGACGCGAGGCCCAGTCGCCGCGCATCGACGCCGTGCTGACCCCCGGCCCCTTCGCGCGGCTGGCCACCTGGGTGCTCGACCACCGCCGCCTCGTGCTCGCGGTCCTGGTCGCCCTGACCGCGGCGCTGGGTCACCAGGCGGCGACGCGCCTGCGCTTCGACGCAACGCTCGAGGCCTTCCTCGCGACCGACGCCCCCGTGCGCGTCAGGCTCGAGCGGTTCCGCGCCACCTTCGGTCGCGACGATGTGTTCGTGATCGTGGCGGTGGGCGACGTCTTCAGCGCGCCCTACCTCGAACGCTTGGCGACCCTGCGCGACGCGATCCTGGCGATCGACGATCCGCCGGACGTGGTGACCGGCGTGGACAACCTGCTCGACGCGCCCTCCGTCCGGGCCGGCGGTGGCGCCGTGAGCGTACGGCCGCTCGCCGAATTACTCCCTGAGATCAGCGCATTCCGAGACGCGGCGCGGGCCGCGCCGACCGTGCGTGGCAACCTGCTGTCCGACGACGGGGGTGCGACGGGGCTGGTGGTGCGCACCGCGGTCGTGCCCGAGAAGGCGTCCCACGCGCTCTACCGCCGACTGATGGCGATCACCGCCGCCCACGCCGCGCCCGGCTTCGCGCTGCATGTCGCGGGCGGCCCGGCGCTGGCGGCCGCGATCAACGCGCACACGCTGTCGGACGCCTATCGCTCGCTGGCCGCCGCGCTGGTGCTCATCGGTGTGTTGCTGGGCCTGATCTATCGCCACCCGCTCGCTGTGCTCGGCCCCTTCGCGGTGATCTTCGTCTCGCTCGTCTGGACCTTCGGCGCCATGGCCCTGCTGGGCTATCCGATGACCGCGCTGCACAACATCCTGCCAACGCTCCTCCTGACCGTCGGCTTGGGTGACGCGGTGCACCTGATGAGCGTCTTTCGGGTCGAGGCGCGCGCCGACGGGGATGCCTTCGCGGCGACCGTGCGCGCGCTGGATCAGACCGGCCGACCCATCGTCTTCACCAGCCTGACCACCGCCCTCGGCATGCTGGGCTTCACGGTCACGCGCCTGGGCGTCACCAGTGAGTTCGGAGCCTTCGCCGCCCTCGGCGTGACCTTCGCGATGGTCCTGTCGCTGACGCTGTTGCCGATCGTGCTGGCGGGGCGGTTGGGCGCCGGCATCGCGCGCGCCGTCGAGCGGCCCGGCCCCATCGAGCGTCTCGTCGACGCGACCGTCGGCTTCGCCGTCCGTCGACACCGCGCGGTGCTCGTCGCCTCGGCGCTGTTGGCCGTGGTCGCCGGCGCGCTCACGCTGCGCCTCGAGGTGCGCCACGACCCCTTGCGGTTCTTGCCCGCCGGTCACCCGGTGCGCCTGGCTTTCGACCAGGCGGACGCTCGCCTGGGTGGCACGGTCAACCTGGAGGTGATGCTCGACAGCGGCGCTGACGATGGGCTCAACGAACCCGGGCTGCTCCGGCGCTGGGCCGCGCTCGAGGCGCACCTGCTGGCGTGGCGAGGCGAAGACGGACGCGGCCCCGGGGGGCACGCTTCCTTGCTCGACGTGGTCCGCGAGACGTGGCACGCCCTGGGGGGTGAGGGCGATCTGCCGGCCGACCGCGCGGGCGTCGCCCAGACGCTGCTCGCCTACGAGATGGCGGACGGCGCCAACCTGGGGCGGCTGATGACCCGTGACGGTCGGATCGGCCGACTCTCGATCCGCCTGCCGTGGCTCGAGGCGCATCAGTATCGCTCCCTGGCGCGGTGGCTCGAGGCCGGCGCCGCGGCCCACCTGCGCCCGCCGGCCCAGGTCTGGCCCACGGGCGGCGTCTACACCTTGCTCTCGGTCGTCGACGCCCTCATCGGTGACATGGTGCGCAGCTTCGCCCTGGCGCTGGGCCTCATCGGCGGGGCGATGATGCTCCTGCTGCGCTCGGTGCGCCTGGGGCTGCTCGCCATGATCCCCAACATGCTGCCCATCGCTCTCGTGCTGGCGGTCATGGCGACGTGCGGGGTGCCGGTCGACATGTTCAACCTGCTGCTCGCCTCGATCGCGCTCGGCGTCGTGGTGGACGACACCGTCCACTTCTTCCACCACGTCGCGGTGCGTCGCCGGCAGGGGCGCGGGATCGAGGAGGCCATCGCGGGCGCGGCGCGACACGCAGGGCGGGCGATGGTCGTAACCTCGGTGCTGCTGTGCGCGGGCTTCGGTGCCTTCCTGAGCGCGCACATGGTGAACCTGCAACTCTTCGGTGCGCTGCTGGTGCTCACCATCGTCGCGGCCCTGGGCGCCGAGCTTCTGGTCGGGCCCGCCTTGCTGCGTGCGTTCGCGGGCGGCGGGCTCCCAAGGGGCCAGCCAGATGGTCGGAAGGATCAGCCAGACCGTCCGAAGGATCAGCCAGACCGTCCGAAGGATCAGCGAGACAGTCGGAAGTAGAAGTGGGCCTGCGCCGCGGCGTCGCCCACGTCAGCGCGCGGATCGGCCAGGGCGACGCGGTGCTCGCCGGGCGTCGACACGTCCTTGCCCACCGTGCCGTCGGGCAAGGTGGCCGCGTACCGCGCGCGGTCCATGAGCACCCCCGCCACGGGCCCGAGGGCCACCGTCGAGCCGGGGCCCTTGGGCTCCTCGATGATCACGTCGGCCAGCACGCGGAGCTTCACCTCGACCTGATCGACCACCTCGGCGGGCACCGGGAAGACGTCGAGCTCGACGCGTCCGAAGGCGCCCAACCCGCGCGTGGCCAGGCACCACGTGCCGTCCGATGCACGGGTGCGCAGGACGCGCACGGCCCGCTCGATGGCGAAGCGGTTGCTCTTCGCGCGGCTCTGCTGCCACTCGGCCTGGGGCCAGTAGCGCCCCGTTTGCGGGTCGAACAAGTGTCCATTCGACAGATCCGCGACCGCCTCGGCCACAGCCTCGGCCACCGGCAGCACCGACCGCACGGTGCCTTCGGGCACGACGCACACCACGGTGATCGAAGCCTTGGCGGCGTGCATGGCCGTCGCCTCGTCGACGCTCAGCCCCTGCGCCGCCAACTCCGGGTGGATGCCGGGATCGGGCACGTCGTCGGGCGGGGCGCCGATGGACAACTCGCACACCACGCCCTGCGAACCGATCTCGACGCTCTGAGAGGTGCCCCGGACGTCGGCGAGCACCTGCCGCCGCGCCAGCGCGTTCTCGAGGGCGTCGGTGTCGGGCAGCACGTCGCCGTCGAACAGGACGCCGAACACCTTCTTCGCCGGCTCGGCGATCACCTGCTCATCGCCGACGATGGACGCGACCGTCGGCTTCGGGGCGGCGGGGGCCGGCGGCGGGCCCGCGCACCCCGCGGCCAGCAGCAACCCCCCGCACAGACCGAGAGACAGATGCTTCCTCGTGATGGTCGTCGGCACGACGCCTCCGTTCCGCTCGTTCGGGGCCCTCTCAGGCCGCCGGTGCGGGGCGTGGTCGCGCCAGCCCCAACCAACGGCCGCGCTCCGGGTACAGGTTGAAGCGCCACAGTCGGCTGTCCACGTAGTAGTGCATCGCGACCACGAAGGCCAGGGGCAGCTCGGCCACGCGGGTGTGCGTGAAGACGGCGCGGGGGGCGAAGACGAAGATGCCATAGCCCATGGTCGCCAAGACATAAAGCCAGACGCGACCCGAGCCAAGCCAGCGGATGGTCCTGTTGGCTTCGTCGGGGGCCGCGGCGCCGGCCCGGTTGCGGTTGTGATACAGCGTGAGCCCCAGATACTGCAGGTTGTGGAAGGCCGTGACCACGGCCACCGCGACAATGAACTCGGGGATCACCAGGCCCGCGAGGCCGAAGCCGACCGTGATGCTGAGCAGCAGCGTGGCGCGGGGCAGGAGGTCGCGGCGCCCACGCCGCCAGGCGACGACGTGGTGCACGATCATCGCCAGCACGACGGCCGCGAGCAGCGCCAGCAGAGCCTCGGTGATCCACGCGTCGAGGATGGGATGGCGAATCCACGTGGCCTTGCCCCCTGCGTGGATGGTCATGCGCTCCGGGGAGCCGAAGCGCACCAGCAGCGGCAGGTAGCAGACCGCGTCGATGGCGCGCTGGTAGAAGCGCGACTCGCCTGGCGAGACGCCGCCCATCTTGCGTTCGTAGATGCGCTGGAAGCCATAGTGCTGCCGCACCAGGTGGTAGTAGCCCCAGTAGATCAGCGCGTCGCGGACCCAGGGGTACACGCCCTCGGGCGAGACCATCATCGGGATGCCCAGCACCGCGAGGCAGACCGCCGAGGCCACCAGATAACGCCGCCCGTGGGCGCTTCGGTCCCGGGGGTCGAGGACCGACAGGGTCCAGGTCTGGAAGTTGTGAGGCATGTTGAACAGCAGCTGGAACAGCACGTAGACCGCGACGCCGGTCAGCCAGCCCACCGAGAAGCCGGCCCACAGCAGCAGCGGTACCAGCAGGCTCGCGGTGAAGAAGAGCGTGTCGTAGCGGGCGCCGACGATCCAGGCGTCGCGCCCGGGGATCGGGCTCACCGAGGGCATGCGACTCTCCTTCTCGTCAGCCGCGGCGGCGGCGGCGGTCGATGGCCACCACGGCGAGATCGCGCAGGCGCCGAAGGTGGACCAGGCGCCCCCGTGGCAGCGGCCCCGCGACGTCGGCGTAGAGGAGCCCGACGGGCACGCCGTTGAGCCGCATGGGGAAGGCCACGAAGCCCGGGCCGGCGAAGGGACGGTACCAGTCGGGCAGGCGGCGCAGGGCGGCTGGTGAGCCGGGGGCGTCCTGGATCAGATCCTCGCCCGCGAGCGCGGCGCGCGCGAAGGGATCGTGGGCATCCGCGAGCATGATGACGAAGCCGTCGAGCAGGGCCTCGACGCCGGGGCCGAAGCCATGGCGGGCCCGAAGGGTGTGACTCGGTCGATCCAGGACGCACAGGAGCACGCGATCGAAGCCCAGGCCGCGGAAGGCGGTCTCGACCACCGCGCCCAACACGAGGTTCAAGTCGTCGTTGGCCTCGACGGCGGCGGCGACCTCGTCGAGCCCCTGATTGAGGAACGCGCGCTGCGCGCGATCGGCATCGAGCGGCGTGAGGGGCGCCCCGTCGGTGGGCGCCACACGGCCCAGCACGCGCGCCGCGAAGCCATCGGGCTCGCCGCTGACCGCGCCGAGGACGCTGGCGTGCTCGGCCACCTCGCGCCCGATGGCACGGAGTAGCTTCGCTGTGCGCGGCGCGTCCAGCCCCAGGGCCGCGCCGAAGCGCCCGAGCACCGGATCGGCCGCGCCGGGGTCGTCGTCGCCCAGGGCGGCCGCCAGGTCGTGCGCGAAGGCCGAGGTGGTGCGCAGCCAGCTCACGCGGTCGTGAGGCGGCCAGGCCGGTCCCGGCGGAACGGGGCGCATGCTGTCGACGATGAGTGAAGGGAAGCCCCAGCGCCGGGCCACGGTCTGCCCGAGCTCGCTCACCGTGATCCCGATCAGCGCCACCTGTGCGGCCTCCGACGGGGCTGGACCCAGGGCCTCGGCCACGTCGGGCAGCGTCAGCAGCATCAGGTCGCCCAGGCGGTGGAACATCGCGCAGAGCCCGGCCTCACCCGCCTCGACGCTCTCGGCGTCGCCCGACAGCGCCCGGGCGATGAGGCTCGCGGTGAGCGCCTGCAGGGCGTGATCGGCCAGCGGCCCGCGCCGCGCCCCCTGCTGAAGGTGGTCGAACAACAGCAGGTTGGCCGCGATGGCGCGCACCCGCTCGAAGCCCAGCAGCACGACGGCCCGTGTGATCGTCGCCACCGGCTCCGGCAGGCGCAGGTACCACGCAGAGTTGACCAGCCGCAGCAGCCGCGCGGTGAGCGCGACGTCGCGACAGACGGCGTTCGCGAGTTGGCTGGCCGAGGTCTCCTTGCGATCGGCGAGGCGGTTGATCTCGGCCATGTGAGCCGCCACGGCGGGGAAGCCGCGTTGATCCTCCAGGCGCGCCAGCAGGACGCGGGTGGGGCGGGGCAGGTCGTCGGTCATCGGCGGCAGTCTAGCTGAAGCCTCGGCGTGAGGTCCCTCTTCTTGGCGCCGGCCCGGCAGCTCAGACGCCCGCCGCGGCGGCCTTCAACCACGGGCCGCAGTCGGCCGTGACCATCCCGCCGTGGCAGCCGGCCACGACGCGCAGATCGGGGGTCTCGGCCATCCGGTCGAGGAAGGCGCGCACCTGCGCCTTGTCCGAGATTTGGCGCAGTTTCACGATGCGCGCCACGCCCTCGCCCCCCGGCGGGCCCAGCAGGCGCAGCAGCAGGCCGGGGTGTCCCTCGTTGCGTCCGAGCAGATCGGTGAAGAGCAGCGCGTGGCCACCCTCGATGGGCAGGTCCAACGCGACCTCGGCGTACTTGGTGCCCGGGATGGCGTGGACGCCGATCCCCAACGGCTCGAGCGCGGCCTCGGGCGACGCATCGACCCGCAGATCCGGCCGCCGCGCGCGCACCGCGTCGGGAGCCGCGACCTTCATGTCGGGATAGCGCGCGGCGTAGAAGGGCGCGTCCATCGTGTGCATCGCGTGCGGCACGACCATCCAGGTGGGCCGGCCGAGGGCCTCGAGGGCCGCCATGCCGGCCTCGTCGAGCGCCACCGCGCTTTAGAGCAGCAGGCCGCCGTCGGGCAGGCGGTAGACGAACATGTTGCGCTTGAGCGGGAAGGCCAGCGATCCGACGACGCGCCACAGGCCGGGGACGATCGGCTCGAGCTCGCCGTGGGGGAAGATCCTGTGGGGCGGTGCCATGGGAGACCTCCGTGGATGTGCGCGTTGGCGTAACACGAAGCGCGGCGCCGTGGCAGCACTTGTGCGCCCTGGCCGTGGCGCGGCGGCAGTTCCTGACCATGACCGTGAGCCCGACCCTGTCGGGTCGATCGCGTCGGCAGCCTCGGCACCGCGGCGGGCGCCGTCACTCCCCTTGGCAAGGCGCCCGCGGCCGCGCTCCAATGAGCGACCCGACCGAGGAGGAACCATGAGCGACGCGATCATCGCCCCGGCGCACCGCAGCGTGAACCGCACGCCCTTGCGCCTGAGGGCTCGCTTCGTCCTGACGGACCGCGGGATCCTCGAGGACGCCGTCGTCACCGTGGCCGACGGCCGCATCCTGGGTGTGGCGGGCAACATCGCTGGCCCCGTGGACGAGGATCTGGGCGAAGCCGCCCTCGTCCCGGGTCTGATCAACGCCCACAGCCACGCCTTTCAGCGCGCTCTGCGGGGGCGCACCGAGCACCTGCGCGCCGATCGGCCGGACGAGGACTTCTGGTCCTGGCGCGATCTCATGTACCGCACGGCCCTGACGCTCGAGCCCGAGGACGTCGAGGTCGTCTCGTCGATGGCCTTCCTCGAGATGGTGCTGGGCGGTGTCACGGCGGTCGGCGAGTTCCACTACCTGCACCACGCGCCCGACGGCCGGCCCTATGCGGATCCGGACGAGTTGGCGCATCGGGTGGTGCGCGCGGCGCGCGGCGTGGGCCTGCGCATCGCGCTGCTGCGCGTGCTGTACCACCGCGCGGGCCCCGGGCGC
>CALBMW010000843.1 GCA_937896275.1 uncultured Myxococcales bacterium | reverse complement strand
CGCCACGGGCTCCTCGGCCGCCGCGGGCTCCTCGACCGCCACGGGCTCCTCGGCCGCCGCGGGCTCCTCGGCCGCCGCGGGCTCCTCGACCGCCACGGGCTCCTCGGCCGCCACGGGCTCCTCGGGCGCCGAGGGCTCCTCGGGCGCCGAGGGCTCCTCGGCCGCCACGGGCTCCTCGACCGCCACGGGCTCCTCGGCCGCCACGGGCTCCTCGGCCGCCACGGGCTCCTCGGCCGCCACGGGCCCCGCGGCCACAGCGGGCTCCGCGGTCGTGTCGTGGGCCTCGAGGCCTACGTTCAACGCCGGCATCGCGCTGGTGGCCTGGGCGTCGAGCGCGTCCACCGGCTCGCCACGGGGCTCTGCCTGAATGGAGTGCTTCGCCTCGTCGAGCGCGGCCGCCTCGTCGGCGGTCACCGCAGCGAGCGGCGCGGGCTCGGCCATGGAGGCAGGGGGCTGACCCGACTCCTCGCGCTGCTTGCCCAGGCGGTCCTGCTTGCGCTTCTTGCTCGCGCGCCGACGGCGAGCCTTCTTGCGATCGCGCGCTTGCCTGGCCTTCTCTGGATCGTGCTCCGTCGTGGGCTGGCTCTCGAGCGCGTCGTCGTCGCCCTCGTCGTCGTCGCCCTCGTCGTCGTCGTCCGCGCTGTCGGCGGCCTCGTCGGCGGCGGTGGCGGCCCTCTCTGCGGCGGCCTTGTCGTCCGCGGCCTTCTGGACGGCGGCCCTGTCCGCGGCGACCTTGTCCGCGGCTGCCTTATGGGCGGCCGCCTTTTCCGCGGCGGCCTTCTCGGCGGCTGCCTTCGCGGAGGCCTTCGCGGCCGCCGCCTTCTCGGCCGCCGCCCTTTCGGCCGATGATTTCTCGGCCGACGGTTTCTCGGTGACGGCCTTCCCAAGATCGGCCTTCGCCCCCGTCACAGCCTCCGGCGGCCCTTCGAGTGCGGGCGCCCCGCCTCCGAACAGGCTGCGGAAGAATTGGGCGATCCGTTGCCAGAGCGACATCAGTCTTCCCCGATCTTCACCGTCTCGCCGACGGTCGCCTCAGCCTGGTAGAAGGCCGATGTCTTCTGTCGGTCGGTCACGAGGCCGAGCGCCTCCTCCAGATCCTTCGTCAGCTCCAGGCAGGCCTCGCCGCTGACACCTTCAACCTTGAGCGTGATCTCGCCGTCGGGCGAGATCTCGATCTTCAACTCGTGCCTCACTGCCATTTGCGCACCGTGATCGAGATGGTCTGGTCGGTGGAGACCTCGTCCGTCTCGATGGTGTACCCGCGCCGCGCCACCTCGCTGAGCACCTTGTGGTACGCGTAACGCTGGGTCACCGCCTTGACGAAGGCCTCCTGAGTGACGCCGCGGGTGGTCTCGACGCCCCACCAGTCGGCGACGAGTTCGTAGCCATCCACGGTCTTCTTGACGCCGACATCATAGGTCTTGCTGGCGTGAATCGACATCTCGGCGAGTTCTTTCTGCCCGAGATAGCCCCTCACCTCAACGCCCTGCTCTGCCTCGGTGAACGAATAGCCCAGATCCTTCAGCGCAGCCTTGAGCGCGACCAGATCCTTGATCTTGGTCTGCACCGTCGTGAAGTGCGACATCAGTCCGACTCCAGCTCGAGGTTGCGGAAGCCCGCCGACATGCCCTTGCGGCCGCCGCCGTCCGTGGCGTCATCGGGCAAGTCGTCTTCGCCGCGGGGCCCGATGGGCAGACCGCTGGCGCTTCGGGCGCGCGCGGCGGCCCAGTCGCGCAGCTCGTCGATGCGCTCCTTCATCGTCAAGCTCAGCGGGATCACGTCACCGCAGGCCCGCACGATGCCCTCGGTGGTGAGATCGGCGGCCGGGTCGGGGGGACCGTCGGCGGGCCTCTCGGACGCGGTGCGCTTCTCGAAGGCGTCGTAGAGCGCGCACACCACGGCCTGCTCGATCTCGGCGCCGCTGAAGCCGCGGGCCGCCCGGGCCATCTCGTCGAGATCGAAGAGCTCGATCGCGCGGTTCTTCTTGGTCACGTGGATGCGGAAGATCTCCTTCCGCTCCTCCTCGGTGGGCATGTCGACGAAGAAGATCTCATCGAAGCGGCCCTTGCGCAGGAGCTCCGGCGGCAGCATCGACACGTCGTTCGCGGTGGCGATGACGAAGACCGGCGAGGTCTTCTCCTGCAGCCACGTGATGAAGCTGCCGAACACGCGCGCCGTGGTGCCGGCGTCGCTCTGCCCCGAGGACTGCACACCGCTGAAGCCCTTCTCGAGCTCGTCGAGCCACAGCACCGCGGGCGCGACGGCTTCGGCGGTGCTGATCACCTTGCGGATGTTCTCCTCGCTGCTGCCCACCAGGCCACTGAAGACCTTGCCCACGTCCAGCCTGAGCAGCGGCATCTGCCACAACGCGCCGACCGCCTTGGCGGTGAGCGACTTGCCGCAGCCGGGGATGCCGATCAGCAGGATGCCCTTGGGCACCGGCAGGCCGAAGTCGCGCGCCTTCTGCGTGAAGGCCTTCTGACGCTTGCGGAGCCACTCCTTGAGCACGGGCAGGCCGCCGACGTCGGCGAAGACCTCGTTCGACTCGTAGAACTCGAGCAGCCCCGACTTGCGGATGATCGCCTTCTTCTCCGACAGGATGGTGTTCATGTCGAAGTCGCGGTGGCGGATCAGGCTCTTGGCCAACACGTAGCTGGCTTCGTCGTAGGTCAGGCCGAGCGCGGCCTCGGTGTAGCGGTCGAGGTGCTCGTCGTCGTGGCGCAGCTGGTAGGCGTCGCGGAACTGCCGGATGAGGGCCGACAGCTCGGCGCGATCGGGCAGCGCGAAGTCCACCACCGCCAGCTCGGCCTCGATCTCGGGCGGGATCTTCATCAGCGGCGAGAGCAGCAGCACGTTCTTGGGCCGCTCGGACTCCTTGAACGCGCGGTGGCAGTCGCGCAGCCGCCGCACCACCACCGGATCCCGAAGGTAGGGGTGGAAGTCGCGCAGGGCGAAGAGCGCGCTGTCCTCGTAGCGGATGATGAAGTCGAGGGCCTTGATGGGATCGCGGAGGTCGGTGAACTCCTCGTCACCCGTGAAGCCCTCCGTGATCGACCAGAACAGCAGCTTGCGCGGCGTCGCGGACTTGGCGTTGAGGGTGTCGCGGATGTCGCGCACCGCGTGCTCGACCCGCTCCTCCTCGCTGCTGTTGACGTAGACGATCGGGTAGCGCGCCTTGACCAGGTGCTCGAGCTCGGTGCGACTCTCGACCTTCTTCACGCGGCTCAGCTCCCGTAGCCGTAGCGGGCGAGCAGATCTCGGAAGGTCCGCATCTGCTGCTTGATGGATCGCGCCCGGTGGGCGGCCTCGTCGAGCGCCTCGCAGGCCTGCTCCAGCGTCAGCCCGGCGTCTGCCTCGGCGACCGCGGCGGCCAGCCGGTCGGCGGTCGGCCCGGTGAGCCCAGGGGCACAGGCGAGCTCGACCACCGGCTTGAGGTCGACGACGTAGCCGTGGGCCAGCTCCATGTCGGTCTTGAGCCCGCTGGCCAGGTCGTTGAGCGCGTCGTAGACCTCGACCGCCCCGTCCCGCAGGAGGACCACGTCGCCGCCCTGCCCGTTGCCCGCCCCCCGCGCCTCGGCCAACTCGGTCATCAACCGGTCACGCTCGCGCTCGGCGCTCGACCGGCCCGCCTCGGCCGCCCGCAGCGCGCCGGCCTGATCGCCGCCCGCGTCGGTCACCCGCGACGCGTCGAGCGCGTTGCGCAGATCGCGGTTGGCCCGCTTGAGCTCGTTGAGCTGCTCGACCGCGTTGCGCGCCGGGGCCGACGCGCGCTCCGAGAGCTGCGCCCTGGCCTCGACCAGCTCCCGCTGCGCCCCGGCGAAGTCGGCCTCGATCTGGGCCAACCGCTCCGCGAGCCCCGCGCTGCGCGCCCCACCCGACTCTCGAACCAGGGCCTCGGCCTGCGCCAGCCGCGCCTCGGTGCGGGTCAGCTCGACCTGGAGGCGTTCGATCATGGCCTCCTTCTCGTCGACGACCTGCTTGAGGTGATCGATCGTGGTGTTGAGCCCCTTGCGCGCCGCGTCGTCGTCGGTCAGCGCCAGCCGCAGGTTCTCGTTCTCCGACCGCACCGCGTCGAGGTTGTACTCGGCCAACTCCAGCTGTCGCTGGATCTCGCGCGTCTCGTTCTTCTTCTGCTGCACCTCGCGCTTGAGATCGTTGACGCCGTCGGCCATCTCGGCCTCGCGCGTGCTGGAAGCCTTGAGCGCGTTCTCGAGGTCGTGCGCTCGCTGGCGCGACTCACCGAGCTGCACATCGAGCTCGATGCGCTCGCGCCGGTACTCCTCGAGCTGGCTCTGCTGGGCCTGCACTTGCTCGCGCAGCGTGCGCTGGCGGTCGGTGAGGGTGTCGATCTGCTCCTTGGCGCGGGCCTTCTCGCTCTCCAACTCCTTGATCCGACGGCTCTTGTCGTCCACGTCGGCCCGGAGCTCGGTGGCGTCGCGGCGGGCAGCGTCGCGCTCGGCCTCGGCGGTC
>CALBMW010000842.1 GCA_937896275.1 uncultured Myxococcales bacterium | reverse complement strand
GCTCGATCCCGCGCCTGACGGGGGCCCGCCGCCCCGCGACGCCGCGCCGCCGGATCCCGACCGCGGCGTCGTCGGCCCGCCCGGCGATCACGACGACGACGGCGTCCCCGACGCAGAGGACAACTGCCCCGACGACGCCAACAACGGCCAGGCCGACGGCGACGGCGACGGCGACGGCAACGTCTGCGACAACTGCCCGGACACCGCCAACTCCGATCAGGCCGACGCCGACGGCGACGGCGTCGGCGACGCCTGCGACGTGATGGATCGCGACGGCGACGGCGTCCCCGACCAAGCCGACGACTGCCCCTTCGACGCCGATCCCGAGCAGGCCGACGGGGACGACGACGGCATCGGCGACGCCTGCGACAACTGCCCTGACGAGCCCAACTTCAGCCAGTCCGACGGCGACGGCGACGGCATCGGCGACGCCTGCGAGCGCGACGGCGATGGCGACGGCGACGGCGTCCTCGACGACGACGACAACTGCGTCGATGTCGGCAACCCCGGCCAGCAGGACGCCGACGACGACGGCCGCGGGGACGCCTGCGACAACTGCCCCGACGAGCCCAACTTCAGCCAGGTCGACGCCGACGGGGACGGCGTGGGCGACGCCTGCGAGCAGGCCGATCGCGACGGCGACAACATCCCTGACGGCGCCGACAACTGCCCCGACACGCCCAACGTGCGCCAGGCCGATCAGGACGCCGACGGCGTGGGCGACGACTGCGACAACTGCCCGGCTGAGGCCAACGCCGGCCAGGCAGACCGTGACCACGACGGCACCGGCGACGCCTGCGAGGGCGCGCCGCCGCCCCCGGACGTCGACGGCGATGGCGTCGCCGATGCCCGCGACAACTGCCCCGGCGCGCCCAACCCCGATCAGCTCGACTCGGACGGGGACGGCCGTGGTGACGCGTGCGACCCGCCCGACGTCGTGACCGAGGTCCGCCTCACCGCGACCTGGACGGGCGTCAACACCAACGTGGACGTGCACCTGCTGCACCCCAACGGTCGGTGGTACGACGCGACCTGGGACGCCTTCTCGCTCAACCCGGCCCCCAACTGGGCCCAGCCCGGCCTCTGGCAGCCCAGCAACGACCCCGGCGCCCCCGAGATCCTCATCGCCGAGACCCTGGCGCCGGGCGTCTACAGCGTGGGGGTGGGCTTCGGCCTGCGCGACCCGCAGGCCGAGTTCGTGGCGCCCCAGGTCCGCATCACCCTCGAGTGCGGGGGCCAGACGCGCCGCTTCGGTCCGATGGCGCTGCAGCGCCCGGTGATCGATCTCGAGGCCGCCGACTTCTGGCAGGTCGCGCGCGTCACCTTGCCGGACTGCGCCATCGAGATGTTCCCGCAGGCGCAGGCGCTGGCCAGCACCACTTGCCTGCTCGGCTTCTGCCTCTTCTGCCAGGGCTGCCAGGACGGCATCTGCCACGGTGTGCAGTGCCCCTTCAGCGAGTGCAATCTGCGCTCGGGCGTCTGCATCGATCCCTGCGCCGACGTCCACTGTGCGGGCGCCGAGGCCTGTAACCCCGCGGATCGGGCCTGCTATCGAACGGGCCTGGGCTACTGCGACGGCTGCGCCGTGGATCTGCAGTGCACGGCCGACGGCACACAGAGCTGCCTGACCCTGCCCAACGGCGAACGCTTCTGCTCGGCCCGCTGCAACGCCAATCGCGACTGCCCGGCCGCCTCGGAGTGCGTGGGCCTGCGCGACCAGCCCGAGGTGATGTACTGCGCGCCCGTCATCCGCACCTGCGTGGACCGCTGCACCGGCGTGCGTTGCCCTGCCGGCCAGTCCTGCGATCCCCCCACGGGGATCTGCGTCCGCCCGCCCTGCGCCGCGTCATCGGACTGCGACCCGGGTGAGTTCTGCGGCGTGCAGGACTCCGCGTGCCACCCGACCGGCTCGGGCAACGTCGCCCTGGGCGGGGGTTGCGCGAGCGATCAGGTGTGCGTGCGCGGGGCGGTGTGCGTGATCGGAGGCTGCGCGAAGGTGTGCGACGGGCAGGCGGACTGCCCGGACCCCTTCCTGTGCCTGCCCGACATCTTCAACAATCAGCGCAATGTCTGCGTGAACATCAACCAGCCCTGACGGGGCGAGGGATGGGGGGCGGGAGGGGGCGCGGCGACCGGGCGGCCGCCGGGCCCTCGGGGTCAGGACGCTCTCAGCAGGTCACTGGAAGCAGGACGCGGCCGACGCCGGATCGCACTGGCAGGCCGCCGGATTGCTGGCGCACTCGGTGGAGCACTCCTGTCCGCAGGCCTCGTCGTCGCCGCAGCTCTGGGCGCACGTGAGGAAGTCGCAGAAGACCTCCATGTCGCAGCTGCCGGTGCCGCCCGGGATCTCGCCGTTGCCCGGGTCTTCGCCGCCGCCCTCGTCGTCGAAGAACTCGGCGCAGGACCCTTCGATCGCGTCGCAGGACTGGTTGATGTTGCGGTTGACGCAGCTCACGGCCGGCGCGGGGATGAGGCCGCTGTCGCAGGCCTGCACGCACTGGTCCTGGGGGATATCGTCGCACTCCGGGTCGCCGCCGCAGCACTGGACGAGCTTGGTGCAGAAGGTGGCGCACTGGCCGGCCGCCGGCGGCGTGCCGCCACCGCTTCCACCGCTGCCGCCGCTGCCGCTGCCCGGGTCGGGATCGGTGAAGTCGTCCTCACCGATGTCGGAGCACAGATCCTCTTCCTCGGCGAGGGCGACGAACTGCGCGCAGTTGTCGGCGCCGAGCTGATCGACCTGGCCGACCTCCTCGGCCGAGGCCTCGGACTGACACTCGGTCGTGCACTCGGTCAGGGCCTCGGCGAGATCGGACTGCCCGATCTGCAGGTCGCAGGCGATCGAGAAGCAGTTGAGGATCACGGTGCAGGCCACCGCACACTGAGCCTGGCTGGCCGTGCCACCGCCATCTCCGCCACCGGGGATTTCACCGCCGCCACCGGGGATCTCACCGCCGGGGCCGCCGCCCTGTCCGTCATCGGGCGCCCCGCTGCCGTTGTTCGCCCCGCCGCCGCTGCTGCCGCCGCCGAAGAGGCGACCGGCGAGCTTGCCGCCGCCGCTGGTCTCGCCGCCGTTGTTGCCGCCGCCGTTGTTGCCGCCGCCCGCGCCAGCGTCGGCCGTGCCGTCACCGCTGCCGCCGTTGCAGCCCGTCAAGCCAAAGCCCGCGACGGCGGCCACCAAGCCGGCCGCCCATGCCATCGAACGTACGCTCTTCATGAATGCACTCCCCACGTTGATTTGGTTCAAGAGCGCGGGAAGGATGCGCCCGACGCCCGGCTCGAATCAAACGATCAGAGGCAGAGTGCTTTCGTTTCGGCCTGTTACGCGGGCGACGGCGCGAACCTCGCCAGGGCCTGCCGGAGACGTTCGTAGGCGCGATGGGCGCGGATGCGGGCGGCGCCCTCCTGAATCTGCAGGACGTCGGCGACCTCGCGGAAGGGGCGCCCCTCGAGCTTGTGCATGCGCACCACCTCGCGCTGACCCGGGGGCAGCGCATCGACGGCCTCGCGCACCGAGTCGATGACGTCGCGCCGCTCGCCCGGCGCCGCGAACACCGGCTCCGGCTCCGGCAGGGCGCCCTCCCGCGTGAGCGTCTCGCGGCTGCGGCCCAGGCGGCGCAGCTCGTCGATGGCCAGGTTGCGGGCGATCGCCAGCACCCACGGCCCCACCGCGCTGCCCCGCGTGTAGCGGTCCCGCGCCCGGTGCACCCGCAAGAAGGTCTGCTGGGTCAGATCGTCGGCGCGATCCTCGCCCACCCACCGGCGCTGGGCGCGGCGGATCATCGGCGAGAGCGCGTCATAGACCTCGTGGAAGGCCGCGACGTCGCCGTCGGCGTAGCGCCCCATGGCCTCCGTCTGGCGGGCCCACTGCGCCTCCCGCGTCCCCTCCGGGGCGGTCGGGCGGTCGTGCCGGTTGGTGGCGTCCATCATTGCTCCGGGGGCAGATCGCCGGCCCGCGGGAAGTCCAGCGGCGTCTCGGCGACGTGAGTCAGGTAATTGGTCAACGTGAAGAAGGCGGTCATGGCGACCAGCTCGGTGATGCCCGCGTCGCCGAAGCCCACCTCGCGCAGGCGCTCGAGGTCGCGGTCCTCGACCTTGCCGCGGCGCCGCACGAGCGCGCGCACGAAGGAGAGCGCCGCGCCCGTCCGCCCCTCGGGCGAGGTGCACCGGCGGCTGTCGCGCAGCTCCTCCTCGGTCAGCCCCACCGCGCGCCCCATCGCCGTGTGGGCGGCGAGGCAGTAGCAGCACTGGTTTTCCTGGGCGACGGCCAGCGCGATGCGCTCGCGCAGCATGTCGTCGATCTCGCCGCTGCGCAGCGCCAGGTCGAGCTGAAAGGCGCCGGCGAGGGCGCCGGGCGAGTGGGCCAGCGTCCGCGCCACGTTCGGCACGAAGCCGAGCTCGTCGCGCATGCGGTCGAGCACCGCGCGGGCCTCGGGCGAGGCCTTCTCGGGATCGATCGGTCGGATACGGGCCATCATCTCCTCCACCCCGGCGCGACGCGCCCGGCGCTCGGCGGCCGGTGAGCCCGGTGAGCCCGATGCGTGCCGCGAGCACCGCGAGCACCGCCAGCGCCGCCACCACCGCCAGCGCCGCCACCACTAAGGGCAACGTCCGTGCCACTCTGGATCCCGTGCGGCCCGGCGCAAGGGGCAAACGAAATTTCGTTGAACAACGAATATTCGTTAGAATGTCACGAAATGTCGTGGAGCTGGCCGTGCTGAACGTGACCGTCGCCTTCGAGGGGCTGCGCCGCCTGTTGCTGGAGCTGGCGCGCGAGCGGGAGCTGGACGCGCTGCTGCCGCTCATCGTCCGGCGGCTGGGCGAGGTGCCCGACATCGCCCTCGCGCGCCTTTGGCTGGTTCGGCCGGGTGGGCCCTGTCCAGGTTGCCCCGAGCGCGCGGCCTGTCCCGAGGCCTCGCGGTGCCTGCACTTGGTGGCCTCGGCGGGGCGCTCCCAAGACGGCGAGACGAGCTGGGACCGCGTCGACGACGAGGCGCGCCGAATCCCCTGGGGTGAGGGCGACATCGGCCAAGTCGCGGCCGCCGCCGAAGGGCGCACCCTCGAGGATCTGCGCGGCGCCGACGGCCGCCCCGCGCCACCGCCCGGGCTGCCCACCTGGCTGCGCGACGAGGGCATCGTGGGGCTCATCGCACAACCGCTGGCCTTCCGCGACGAGGTACTCGGCGTCCTCGCCGTGTGCAGCCGCGCTCTGGTGGGGCCGGTGCAGACCGACTGGGTGCGCATCATCGCCGACCACGCCGCGGCGGCCATCGCCAACGCCCGCGCCTTCGCCGAGATTGACCGCCTTCGGGCCCGGCTCGAGGTCGAGAACACCTACCTCAAGGAGGAGGTCGAGCAGCGCTTCGGCGATCTGGTGGGCCGCAGTCCGGCCCTGCGTCGGGTGCTCGACCAGATCGATCTGGTGGCGCCCACGGACGCGACGGTGCTGGTGCACGGTGAGTCGGGCACGGGCAAGGAGATCGTCGCGCGCGAGCTGCACCGGCGGAGCCGCCGCCACCAGCGTCCGATGATCAAGGTGAACTGCGCGTCGATCCCGCAGGACCTGTTCGAGGCCGAGTTCTTCGGCCACGCCCGCGGCGCCTTTACGGGCGCGGTCCGCGAGCGGCTGGGGCGCTTCGCGGCCGCGGATGGCGGGACGCTGCTGCTCGACGAGGTGGGCGAGATCCCGCTGGCCCTGCAGCCCAAGCTGCTGCGGGTGCTGCAGGAGGGCCAGTACGAGCGGGTCGGCGAGGAGCGGACGCGCACGGTGGACGTGCGGGTGATCGCGGCCACCAACCGCGACCTCGCCGCTGACGTCGAGGCGGGGCGCTTCCGTCAGGACCTCTACTATCGGCTCAACGTCTTCCCCGTCGAGGTGGCGCCGCTGCGCGAGCGCAAGACCGATCTGCCCCTGCTGGCGCGGCACTTCGTCGAGCGCGCGGCGCGGCGCCTGAGTCGGCCGGTCCCGGGGCTGACGCAGGCCCACGCGATGCAACTCCAGGCCTATGACTGGCCGGGCAACGTGCGCGAGCTGCAGAACGTGATTGAGCGGGCGGTGATCACCGCGGTGGACGGACGACTGCGCTTCGATCTGCCCGCCTGGGACGCGGCGCCGCGGCCGCCCTCGATGATCCCCGCAGCGCCCGTGGACGCCGATCCGACCGCCATCCTCACCGACGACCAGTTTCGCGCGCACGAGCGCGACAACCTGATGCGCGCCCTGGCTCGCACCGGCGGACGGATCTATGGCCCGGACGGCGCGGCGGCGCTGCTGGGCATCAAGCCCACCACCCTCGCCTCGCGCATGAACACCTGGAAGATTCCGCGGGCACCCCAGCCGCGCTGACCTGCGAGAGCCGCGCGCCAACGCACTTTCGCGCGGCGCCCCAACTGGTCTATGCGTTGCCGATTGAGCAACGGGCTCCCAGGGAGAATCGCTGTGACCATGCACCCCACCGCCGCCCAGCTGATGGCGACGCTCGACGCCGCCAACCCGCACGTGGCCGCGATGCTGTCGGCCCGTGGCCGCGCGATCTACTTCCCCTTCGAGGGCATCCTCGGGCAGAGCGCCGAGGCCAAGGGCAAGCGCATCAACGCCACCATCGGCATCGCCCTCGAGGACGACGGGCGGCCGCTGGCCCTGCCGGTGCTGCAGTCGCTCGTCGAGCTCGACGGCCGCGACGCCTTCACCTACGCGCCCAGCTTCGGCAAGCCACAGCTCCGCGAGGCGTGGCGCCAGATGCTCCGCGACAAGAACCCGCGGCTGGTCGACATGCCGATGAGCCTGCCGGTGGTGACGGTGGCGCTGACGCACGCGCTGAGCATCGCCGGCTACCTCTTCCTCGATGAGGGGGAGGCGCTGATCTGCAGCGACCTCTATTGGGGTAACTATCGACTTTTGTTCGAGAATGCGTTTGGCGCGACCCTCCGCACCCATCGCACCTTCGACGGCGATGGCTTCGACGTGGCGGCGCTGCGCGAGGCCGTCACCGAGGGGCCGCCGCGCAAGCGCGTCGTCCTGCTGAACTTCCCGAACAACCCGACCGGCTACTCGCCGACCGAGGCCGAGGCCCTCGCGATCACGGCGGCGCTCGTCGAGTCTGCCGAGGCGGGGAACGACCTCGTCGTCCTGGTCGACGACGCCTACTTCGGGCTGGTCTACGAGCCGGGGATCCTGCGCGAGTCGATCTTCGGTCACCTCGCCGACGCGCACGAGCGGCTGCTGGCGGTCAAGATCGACGGGGCCACCAAGGAGGACTACGTCTGGGGCTTCCGGGTCGGCTTCATGACCTTCGGCGTGAAGGGCGCGACGCCGGCGCTGTTCGGCGCGCTCGAGGCCAAGGCGGCGGGGGCCATCCGCGGCAACGTGTCGAACGCGCCCCACCTGAGTCAGTCGCTGCTGCTCAAGGCCTTCTCGGCGTCGGTCTACCCGGCGCAGAAGGCGGAGAAGCACGCGACCCTCGAGCGGCGCTATCGAGAGGTTCGACGCATCCTGGCCGACCACCCGGCGTACGCCGAGCGCTTCACGCCGCTGCCCTTCAACTCGGGCTACTTCATGTGCGTTCGGCCGGTGGGGGCGGGGGCCGAGGCCGTGCGACGGTGCCTGCTCGAGGACTACGACACGGGTGTCATCGCCACCAGCGGGCTGGTCCGGGTGGCCTTCTCGTCCGCCGCTTTCGGCGACCTCGCCCCGCTCTTCGCGAACATCTACGCGGCCTGCGGCGACGTCGTCGCCCGCTCGTGAGCCGGCGCCACGCCCCACTGGCCTGCAACGCCCCACTGGCCTGCCACGCCGCACTGGCCTGCCACGCCGCACTGGCCTGCCACGCTCGGCAGACCTGCCCCGATCCGTGACCGCCGCGGTCGAGCAGGTGGCCCGCGCCCTCGTGGCCCAGGCCAAGACGACGCGGCAGCGACGCGCCCTGCTGCTGCGCGGGCCTGCGGGCTGGACGATGGCGGCGGCGGCGGCGGCGCTCGAGGCCGCGGGCCTGGTGGACGCGCTGTGGGTCGGCGAGGGTCCGCCGGGGGCGACCACGGTCCCGACCGGCAGGGCGCGCGAGGTGCTCGGCGACGAGGTGTCGGCCGCCGTGCTCGACGTGGGCGCGGGCCTCGATCCGGACGCGCTGGGCGCCGTGGCCGGGGCCATACGTGCGGGCGGGCTGCTGGTGCTTCGAAGCGCGGGCGACGGCGGGCGGCTGGCGCGGCGCATCGAGCGGGCGGCGGTCGGCGCGCCGGGCGTGATCGCGCTGGGCCCTGG
>CALBMW010000841.1 GCA_937896275.1 uncultured Myxococcales bacterium | reverse complement strand
CGCCGCCGACGCGCGCGCCGCCGTGTTCACCGGCCAGGCGCAGGCCGGTCCGGTGGTCCACGGCCGCGCCGTGCAGCAGCGCAAGAAGCGCTACACCGGCCGCCGCATCAACCTCGACGTCAAGGACGGCGACGTTCACAACATCCTCCGGCTGCTGGCCAAGGAGGGGAACGTCAACATGGTGACCAGCGACGCCGTGACCGGCACGGTGACGCTGCACCTCAAGCTCGTGCCCTGGGATCAGGCGCTCGAGATCGTGCTCAAGTCGAAGGGCCTCGATCAGGTGCGCGAGGGAGACATCATCCGGGTCGACACCGCCGAGAACATCCAGGCCGAGCGGGACCGCGAGATCAAGGCCCTCCAGACCCAGACGGCGCTCGAGCCCCTCAACGTGCGCCTCGTGACGGTCAACCACGCCACCGCGGGCGAGCTGCTCCCGCGCGTCAGCGGCGTGCTCAGCAAGCGTGGCAAGATCGAGTTCGACTCGCGCACCAACACGCTCGTGCTCACCGACGTCGCCGATCACCTCGACGCGGCCGAGGACATCATCCGGCGCCTCGACACCCAGACCCCGCAGGTGCTCATCGAGGCCCGCATCGTCGAGGTCAACGAGGTCAACACGCAGCAGCTCGGCATCCAGTGGGGCGGCGACGCGATCTTCTCCGCGGCCACCGGCAACCCCACCGGCCTGCGCTTCCCCAGCACCGTCGGCATCAGCGGCGCCAACGACGACGCCCAGGCGCCCATCGAGGGCACCGCCTCCAACCCGAACTTCGTGGTCAACCTGCCCGCCGCGACGGGCCTCGGCTCCGGTGGCGCCATCGGCCTGACCTTCGGCAGCATCGACAGCACCTTCAACCTGAACGTGCGCCTGTCGGCCCTGCAGAGCGCCGGTACGGTCAAGATCGTCAGCCAGCCGCGCATCACGACGCTCGACAACAAGGAAGCCACGATCAGCCAGGGCGTCAGCATCCCGATCAGCCAGGTGTCGGCGGCCGGCGTGCAGACGGTGTTCTTCGACGCGGTGTTGCGCCTGACGGTGAAGCCCCACGTCACCCAGGACGGCAACATCTATCTGACGATGCGCGCCGAGAACAACACGCCGGACTTCCAGAACGTCGGCGCGGGCGGCGACCCCACCATCCTGAAGAAGGAAGCCGCCACCCAACTGTTGCTCAAGGACGGGGACACCACCGTCATCGGCGGCATCTACACCAGCAACTCCGGCTTCACGCGCGCCGAGGTCCCCTTCTTGTCGCGCATCCCGATCCTCGGCGCGCTGTTCCGCAACCACCAGGAGAGCGACCGGCGCACCGAGCTGCTCATCTTCATCACCCCGCGGATCGTGAACCGCGCCGCGGCGACGGTACGCACGAGCCAGTGAGCGACGCCGCCCGATCGCCGCGCGCGAGCGGGCACGTGTACCTGTCTGGGTTCATGGCCGTGGGCAAGAGCACCGTGGGGCCCCGCTTGGCGGGGCGGCTGGGAGTGCCGTTCGTGGATCTCGACGCGCGCATCGAGGCCTCTGCCGGGCGCACCGTCGCGGCGATCTTCGCCGCCTTCGGTGAGGCGGCGTTCCGCGCGCGCGAGGCGGCGGCGGTCGCGGATCTCGTGGGCGAGGCGCCGGCGGTGGTGGCGCTGGGGGGCGGGGCCGTGCTCGACGCGCGCAACCGCGCGACCCTGCGGGCGTCGGGTGTGCTGCTGACCTTGGCCGCGAGGCTCGAGACCGTGCGGCGCCGTGTCGGGGACGACGCGTCGAGGCCGCTGCTGACCGGCGATCTCGAGGCCCGGCTGGCCGCCCGCGCGGCCGCCTATGCGGACGCGAACGCGACGATCGACACCGACGCGCGAAGCCCCGACGAGGTGGTCGCCGAGGCCGAGGCGGTGCTGGCCGCGCTGGGATGGGCGCCGTGAACGAGACGATCACCGTCGAGCTGGGCGATCGGGCCTACCCGGTGTGGTTCCGCGACGGCGCGACCTCGGAGCTGATCGAGCGTGCGACGGCGCTCGCCACGACTGGCCGAGCCCTGGTCGTGACCGACGAGACGGTCGCCGCGCTCTACGCGGGCCCCTTCGCCGAGGCACTGCGCGCCCGTGGCGCGCGCGTCGGCCTGCTGGTCATGGCGCCCGGCGAGGCTCACAAGACCCTCGAGACCGTCCAGGGTTTCTACGAGGCGGCCCTGGCCACGGGCGTCGATCGCGCCACCCCGGTCATCGCCATGGGCGGCGGCGTCGTGGGCGACGTGGCGGGCTTCCTGGCTGCGACCTTGCTGCGCGGCCTGCCCTTCGCGCAGGTGCCCACGACGGTGCTTGCCCAGGTCGACAGCAGCGTGGGCGGCAAGACCGGCGTGAACGTCCCCGCGGGCAAGAACCTGGTCGGCGCCTTCCACCAGCCCGCCTGGGTCATGGCCGACGCCGGCTACCTGGGCACGCTGCCGGAGCGCCAGATCCAGAGCGGGCTGGCCGAGGTCATCAAGCATGGGGCGCTCGCCGATCCCGCGCTGCTGCGACGGGTGGCCCGGACGGCCCCGGCGCTGAGGCGAGGCGACGCGACCGCGCTGGCGCAGGTCATCGCCCCGGCGGTGGCGGTCAAGGCGCGGATCGTGGCCGCCGATGAGCGGGAGCAGGGTGAGCGCGCCGTGCTGAACCTGGGGCACACCCTGGGCCACGCCATCGAGGCGGCGGCCGGCTTCGACGACGCGGTGACGCACGGCGAGGCGGTGGCCTTGGGCCTGCGCTTCGCCGCGCACCTGAGCCGCGCCCGGTTGGGGCTGCCGGCGGATGACGTCGCCGCGCTCGAGGGCGCGCTCGACGCCGTGGGGCTGCCGCGCGACTGGCGCCGCTGGTTGACGCCCGATGTGATCGCCCGAGTGGCGCGGGACAAGAAGGTTCGCGGAGACTGCGTGCAGTTCGTGCTGTTGGCGGGCCTGGGCCGGCCGCGGCTCGAACCGATCCCGCTGTCCGAACTCTCGGCGGCGGCGGCAGCGTTGGCGGCTTGACGGGGAGGGGCTGAAGATGAACCCGAGGAACTGGACGATGAGCGCCACGGCCTGTCACGCCGCGCGGGGGCTGCTGCTGGCGTCCTTGGCGGCCGGTCTGCTGGCCTGCGAGGATCGCGAGGTCTCGGTCACCATCCGGCAGATGCAGCCCCTCGACGAGGCCAACTGCGCCCCGGCGACGGTGGCCGACGAGGCGCTGGGGCAGGGTGTGGTCGACATCGCGTTGGCCCAGAGCTACTCGGTGTTCCCCCTCGTCGAGAACCGCCTGCTCGACATCACGACGGTCAAGGGCTTCGGGCCCGAGGACGCGCGCCTCGACACGCACGACGTCGTCTTGCGCGCCGCGGTGATCGAGTACTCGGCCCTGGGCCAGATCACCGCCGAGGTGCCCCAGCAGGTGCGGGTGCCGCTCGCCGGCTCGGTCAAGGTGGGTGGACAGTCCGTGCTGTCGGTCGAGATCTTCTCGAACGCCTTCATCCAGTTGTTGCGCAGCTCGCCCGAGTTCCTGCTCGTGAACACCGAGCCACCGCGGGCGACGCGCGCCTCGGTGAAGGTGATCGTGTCGGTCACCTTCGAGGGCGAGACGCTCGACGGCACCGACGTGAAGACGAACACGTTCCTGTTCCCGGTCGACATCTGCAACGGCTGCCGGGTGAGCTATCCGCGCGCGCTGCTCGTCGAGCGAGAGGGCGTCGGGCTCGTGTGCCCGTTGCAGGTCGACGAGAACGGCAACCCGGTCGCCAGCGAGGTCCCCGACGGGCTGTGCGATCAGTTCGTCGGCACCGACGCGCAGTTCGTCGACTGCGTCACCTGCCAGGGCGCGGCGGTCGACAGCATCGCCCGGCAGCTCTGCCAGCCCGCCCAGACGCCTTGACGACCCGGGCCCCGACCGGGCCCGGTTCACGAGGGGCCGAGCGATTGACAGCCCCTCGCCTCCACGCTAGAAAGCGGCGAACGTGCCGCGAGGATCTGCCGTGTTCGAAGCGACGCTCAGCCGTGTCGTCAGCCAGGTCGAGGGCGCTCTCGGCGCCGCGATCCTCGGCTACGACGGCGTGCTCGTCCTTGCGGTGGACGCCCAAGGGCATCTCACGGCCGGCGACGACGCCGATCGCGCCTACGCCACCGTGATCAAGCAGCTCACGAGCGTGGGCGAGGCGGTCGAGCTCGGCGAACTCCAGGCCTTCACCATCGAGGCCGCCGACCGCACGCTGCTGGTGCGGCCCCTGAGCGCCCACTATGTCGTGGCCTTGCAGGTGGCGCCCGAGACGGTGCTCGGCAAGGGACACTTCTACCTTCGCGTGGCGGCGCCGGACCTCGCGCGCGAGCTTTGACACGCAGGTGCCCGCTCAGCCGCCGCCGAGCGCGCAGCGAGCGAAACGGCGTACACCGTGTCTGAACCATGCGCCGCCACGCGCGGGATCCACTGATGCGCCTGCTGTTGCTCAACGGCCCGAACCTCGACCTGCTCGGTGAGCGTGAGCCCGGCCTCTACGGCGCCGGCTCGCTCGGCGAGCTCGAGGCGGCGTTGAGCGAGGCGGCCGCGGCCCGGGGCGTCGAGCTGCGCTGCGTGCAGAGCAACCACGAGGGCGCGTTGATCGACGCGCTCCACGCGGCCAGGGGCGATTGTGCGGGCGTGCTGCTCAACCCGGCGGGCTACGGCCACACCAGCGTTGCGCTGCGCGACGCCCTACTCGCCGTGAATCTGCCGACCGTCGAGGTGCACCTCACCAACCTGGCGCGCCGCGAGGCCTTTCGTCACCGCACGCTGACGGCCGACGTCGCCCTTGGGCAGATCAGCGGTTTCGGCGT
>CALBMW010000840.1 GCA_937896275.1 uncultured Myxococcales bacterium | reverse complement strand
CCGCCCCTCGCGCATCAGCCGGTGGGCGATGTACTGCCCGAGGCGCGCCGAAGCGCCGCCGATGGCGGGGCCGTGCGCCGGCAGCAGGGCCGACAGCCCCAGATCGCGCAAGCGCGCGAGCTGATTGAGGTATTCGGCCATGTCACCGTCGACGGGCTCGATGAGGATGGTGCCCAGGCCGGCCACCATGTCGCCCACCACCGCGGTGCCGCAGCCCTCGTCCACCAGGCACACGTGGCCCGGGGCGTGACCGGGGGTGTGCAGCACCCTCACCCGTCGGCTGCCCAGCGTCAGCACGTCGCCCTCGGCCAGCGCGCGGGCCACCGGCAGGGTGACGCGCGCGGCGGTCTCTGCGTGGGCCCAGATGGGGGCGCCGGTGCGCGCGACGAGGTGGGCCGCGCCGCCCACGTGATCGCGGTGGTGGTGCGTGAGGAGGACGGCACAGAAGCGGTCGCCGGCGGCCACGCGCGCGTCGATCTCGGCGTCGAGGCGGGCGCGCTCGGCGGGGTCGTGGGCCGCGGGGTCGACGGCCACGAAGGCCGCGTCGCCCACCAGATAACAGTTGGTGTGGGTCGCCGGCGGCAGGGTGGGCGAGCGCTGGGGAACGTTCACGATCCAGGGGCGCACCGGCGAGCGCGCCTCGACCTCGCCGCGCGCCGCGGGATCGTCGAAGAAGCGCGCCGGCGTCTCGGCGGCGCCGCGGGCCAGCGCCGCCAGGAGAGACCGCGTGGGTGGCGCGAGCAGCACCTCACCCCGGTCCCAGGCGGCCAGCGCGTCTGCCGGCCGCACCCACGCGCCGTCGCTCAACTCCGGGTCACCCGCATCGACGCGCGGGGCGGCGCCCTCGTCGACCCAGACCGCGAAGAAGTGCGTCTGCAGCCGGGTCACCAGGTAGGGCGGCGTGGTCCACGTCCCGGCGGGCACCAGCGCCTCGGCGCGCGGTCGCCGACCCGTGGACGCGCACCAGGCGGCGAAGTCGGACACCTCGCGACGGCGCGCGCGCTCCGTCGAGGTCGCGGGCGGGCCGTCGGCCCAGAGCAGGCCGACCTCCTCCCAGGTCTCGCGCAGCGCCGCCTGGCGCAGGCCGAGCCCACCGTCCCCGTCGTCGGCGTCCACGTTTCCACCAGGAAAGGCCATGAAACCACTCAGGAAAGCGGCGTCGTCATGGCGGCGCACCCAGTAGACCTCGGGGTCGGAGCGTCGCCGGAGCAGCAGGACCGACGCCGCCCGGCGCGCGCCACCGGCCATCAGTAGCCCGCCTCGCTGGCGCGCGCGTAGCCGTCCATCAGCGCCGAGAACATCATGGCGCCCACCCGATCGGCGCCCATGCGCGTGGGGTGCGTCAGATCGCCGCCCGCCAACTGCGGACGATGGCGATACCACCGGGCCATGGAGCCCTGGCCGCCCATCGCCTCGAAGGTGTTCCAGAACGCGCAGCCCTGCGCGAAGGCCACCTCGCGCTGCACCCGAACGATGCGCAAGACGACCGGCATGGTGCGCAGGGTGCCGCCGTTGCCCCGCTCGGCGCGGTCCATCGGCCCCACCATCAGGCACGACACCCCGGGCAGCGCCTGGCGCAGGTGGCCGACGGTCTGGGACAGATCGGCGCGAAACTCGTCGGCGCTCAGGTTGCGCCACTGACTCTCGTTGGTGCCGTAGTGCAGGATCAGCAGATCCGGGTGCCGCAGCCGCAGCTGGTCGTGCCAGTGCGGCGGGTTCATGCGCTTGAGCAGCTTGGCGCGCGCGCCGTCCACGCCCAGGCTGTCGTACACCACGCCCGGGCCTTCGCGCTCGAACACGGCCCCGAACAGGCGCACCTCGCCGCCCCCCAGGGTGCGCACCCTCAGCACGTGCGGCCCGTCCGCGACCTGCACCTCGGCCAGGCGCGAGGCCACCGCGTCGATGTCGGTGTCGACCACCACGGAGCGGCCATCGAGGTCGACCTCGAACTTCCCGCCCCCCGGCTGCCCCAGGTAGAAGATCTGGGCCCGAGAGAAGCCCGCGTTGAGGCTGTCCTCGCCCGGATCGGGTTCGAAGCGCACGAACTGGCCGGCGCTGCGCGTGCGGAAGGTCATGCCCCCCAGGCCGTACAGGCCGTCCGCGATGGTGGGGTTGGTCATGCGGTTGATGGTCCACCCGTCGCTCGACCACAGCTTGAGGTTGTTGCGGCGGTACCAGCGCGTGGGGCGGCCCGCGAGGACGAAGCCGTGGCCACCGTCGCCGAACTTCTTCTGCATCAGGCGCCGCACCGTCTGCGTGACGTAGTCGCCCGCGATGAGGGAGTCGCCGTAGTGCAACACGCGGACGGTCGCGTCGGGATCACCGCCCTGTACGCGATCGAGCGCCCGGTAGAAGCGCCGAAGCGCGAACTGGCGATCCTCGATGGGCAGCAGCGGGACGCCCGAGGGGGTCTCCTCGACGTCGGGGGCCTCGGGCAACTCCGCGTTGCTCTCGATGACAAAGCCCTCGTCGGACGGCGCGCCGGCGTCCCCCTCGCCGTCGTCGGCGTCGGTCGGGCGTGGGGGGCGGTGGTGCGCGGGGCCGCCGACCTTGGGGCCGAGGGCGATGAGGGCCTCGTCGTCGACGACGGTGGACAGCGCCTCGTCGGCTTCGGTGTCGAAGGCGACGCCGGGGCGGAACAGGCGCGGCACGAAGGCCAGCGGATCGTCGGGCACCCAGTGCAGCTCGTCGAAGCCGGGCGCGAATTGCAGCGCGGCGCCCGCGAGCACCGCGTAGAGCAGCGTCCGTCCGGTCTTGGACCACAGGGCGCTGGGGCTGCCGGAGCCGGTGCTTGGGGGGAGGTCGTACACGATGCCGTCGGGACCGCCGTCAGAACTGGAAGTAGATGAAGGGGACGTCGACCGAGGCCAGCTGGCCGATGCACAGGCCCGTCCCGACGACGGCCCCCGCCTGCAGCCACGCGGGCAACCGGCCGAAGGCCTCGACCTGACGATCGAACCACGCGCGCGGCCAGAGGTGGGTGATCGTCGCGAAGAGCATCACACAGACCACGGGCGCTGTGAGGTGGTGCGTCGAGAAGGTCAGCTCGCCCAACTTCTGGAGCACCTCCCAGGCGCCGGTCAGATCGTTGGCCCGGAAGAAGATCCAGGCGAAGCACACATAGTTGAAGGTGAAGATGCCCGCCAGCAGCTTCCCGGCGGGGCCGCGCGGGCCGGGCGCTCGACCGGAGGCCTCGCGCCGGCGCTGGAAGGCGCGCAGCACGGCCAGCGCCACCCCGTGCAGCGCGCCCCAGATCACGAAGTTCCACCCCGCGCCGTGCCACAGCCCGCCCAGCAGCATGGTCAGCAGCAGGTTGCGGTAGGTGCGCCACGAGCCGCCCCGGTTGCCCCCCAGCGCCACGTACAGGTAGTCGCGCAGCCAGGTGGAGAGCGAGATATGCCAGCGGCGCCAGAAGTCCTGCAGATTCAGCGCCTTGTAGGGGGCGTTGAAGTTGTCGGGGAAGCGGAAGCCGAGCAGCAGCGCCGAGCCGATCGCGATGTCGCTGTAGCCGCTGAAGTCACAGTAGATCTGCAGGGCGTAGCCATAGATCCCGGCCAGCATCTCGAAGCTGCTGTACTGGCCGGTGAAGGCGAAGGTGCGGTCGACGAGGTTCAGGGCCAGGAAGTCGGCGATGACCACCTTCTTGACCAGCCCCAAAGCGATGAGGAACAGGCCGCGGCCGCCCATGGCGTCCGTCAGCGGGGGGCGCTGCGCGAGCTGGGGCAGCAGGTCGCGGGCGCGCACGATGGGACCGGCCACCAGTTGAGGGAAGAAGCTCACATAGAGAAGGTACTGCGGGTAGCTGCGGACCGGCTCGAGCTGTCGACGGTAGATGTCGATCGTGTAGCTCATCGACTGGAAGGTGAAGAACGAGATGCCCACGGGCAGCAGCGTGCCCAGGTGCAGGTCGATCAGGGAGCGATCGCCGACGGTGAAGAGCTGCTCGGCGCCGAGCCACCGCACGAGCTCGCCGGCCGACCCCATGAAGAAGTCGAAGTACTTGAAGGTGGCCAATACGCCCAGGTTGTAGATCACCGACGCCAGCAGCAGCGCCCGGCGTCGTGGGCTCGAGCGGGTACGCGCGAGCGCCCCGCCCACCGTGAAGTCGACCAGCGTGGAGGCGACGATCAGGATGAGGTAGCGCGGGTTCCAGCAGGCGTAGAACAGCAGGCTCGCGCCCAGCAGCAGGCCGAGCGCGACCCGCGCGTACCGCACCGTCGCCCAGTACAAGACGAAGACGACCAGGAAGAAGGTTGCGTACTCGAGTGAGTTGAACAGCAATCGGGCACCCGCGCGGAACAGACCGAGATCGACGAGTCCAAGTGCAAACGGCGCGGAAACGCTCGGGGAAGCGCGTGCAGGGCCGTCGGACGCGGTACTATGCGCCGCCGGCGAGCGGCCGTAAAGCCGGCGGGTTTCGGCGATGATGACGTCGGCTGCCGGCCGGGAGTAGGTTCAAGCCCATGATCCAAGACCCCTTTGACGCCGCTGCCGAGGCCGCGGACCACTTGCGTGGGCGCGCCGAGGCGCCCCGCGTCGCGGTGGTGCTGGGCAGCGGCCTGGGCGCCTTCGCCGAGGGCCTCGTCGACGCCATCACCATCGACTACGCCGAGGTGCCGCACTTCCCCGAGGTGGGCGTGGTCGGCCACGCCGGGCGCCTGGTGGTGGGCAACGTGCCGGGCGGGGGGCCACGCGTGGCCGCGCTCGCGGGGCGCGTGCACGTCTACGAGGGTCACTCCGTCGCCCACGTCGTGCACCCGGTGCGCGCGCTGCGGGCCTGGGGCGTCGACTCGGTGGTGTTCACGAACGCGGCCGGCGGCATGCGCCCGCGCCTGGCCGCGGGCACCCTGATGCTGATCAAGGATCACGTGAACCTGTCCGGTCACAACCCCCTCACCGGGCCCAACGACGACCGGCTGGGGCCGCGCTTCCCCGATCTGAGCCAGGCCTACGACAAGAAGCTGCGGGCCGCCTTCCGCGCCGCCGCCCGCGAGAAGGGCATCGCCCTGGCCGAGGGTGTCTACGTGGGCCTCGCGGGCCCCAGCTACGAGACGCCGGCCGAGATCCGCATGCTGCAGAACATCGGCGGCGACGCGGTGGGCATGTCGACGGTCTGCGAGGTCATCGCCGCCCGCCACTGCGGCCTGCGCGCGGCGGGCATCTCGTGCATCACCAACGCGGCGGCGGGCCTGTCCGATCAGCTGCTCGACCACGACGAGGTCAAGCAGACCGCGGACCGCGTGCGCGACGCCTTCGTCGCCCTGCTGCACGGCGGCCTGCGCCACATCGAAGCGGAGGCCGCGTGAACGTCGACGACGCCCTCGTGGCCGCCGCCATCGCCGCTCGCCACCATGCCTGGGCGCCCTACAGCCACTTCGCGGTGGGCGCGGCGGTGCTCTGCGAGGACGGCACCATCGTGTCGGGGTGCAACGTCGAGAACGTCACCTTCGGCCTCACCACCTGCGCCGAGCAGGTCGCCATCCTCAAGGCCGTCAGCGAGGGGCGACGCCGCTTCTTGAAGGTGGCCGTCAGCAGCCCTGCCGACCCGCCGGCGGCGCCCTGTGGGCTCTGCCGCCAGATGATGGCCGAGTTCGCCGATGACCTCGAGGTGCTCATCTGCGGCACCGAGGGCCTGTCCGAGCGGACGACGCTGGCCGCGCTGCTGCCGCGCGCCTTCCGGCCTTCCGATCTGGAGGGCGAACGGGGGTGAGCCCGGCCTTGCCCGCGTTGGCGATCCTCCTGGGCGGCTGCTCGCTGGTCATCGGGGACATCGACCTGCCGCCGCTGCAGGTGGGCATCGACGTCGGGGCCGACGCAGCCCGGGCCGACGCGGCGCGGGCCGACGCAGCGCGGGCGGACGTCGGGCCTCCCACGGACGCGAGGCCCGACGAGGGCGCCGACGCGACGCAACCTCCCGATCTCGGTCTGGATTTC
>CALBMW010000839.1 GCA_937896275.1 uncultured Myxococcales bacterium | reverse complement strand
CGCTGCTCGCACGCACGCTGCTCGCACGCACGCTGCTCGCACGCACGCTGCTCGCACGCACGCTGCTCGCCGGGTCGTTGGCGCTGCCGATCGCGCTCGTCTCGGGAGCCGCCGAGGCTGCGCCCGATCTCGGCGCCGAGGCGAAGGCCTCGCTGGCGAAGGGCGAGGTCGTCGTCGAGCGCCTCGATCCCACGGGGGGGAGCGGCGTGTCCGCCCGCGCGATGGGCGTCGTGGACGCCCCGGCGGCGACGGTGTGGCCTGTCGTCCGCGACTGCGAGCACTTCAGCAAGTTCATGCCCCGCACCAAGAGCAGCAAGCTGGTCAGCCGCGACGGCAATCAGTCGGTCTGCCGCGTCGAGATCGACATGCCCTTCCCCTTCGACAACCTGTGGTCGGTGGTCCGCTCGAGCGAGAGCAAGACCGAGGAGGGCGGCTTCCAGCGCAGCTGGTCGCTGGTCCGCGGCACCTACAAGCGCAACAACGGCCGCTGGTCGGTCTACCCATGGGGCGAGGGGCACAAGTCCCTGCTGGTCTACGAGATCGACGTCGATCCGGACGTTGCGATCCCCGACGCGATCATCCGCAGCGCCCAGACCGGATCCCTGCCCGACGTCTTCGCCGCCGTGCGCAAGCGCGTACGCACCCTCTGAACCCATGTCTCGCCCCTTCGCCGGCCGCCATGCGCACGGGGCGCGCGCGTGACGCGCCACCGCCCACCATCCCGCGCCTCGTCGAGCCCCGTGAGGGGGCGCATCGGCTGGCTGCTGGCCCTCCTCCTCGGAGCACCCGGCTGCGGCGCGCCCCCGACCCCGACCCCCGTGGCGCCGCTCTCGCGGTCGACCACCCAACCGACGCCCTCGGGCGACGCGGGCGTCCCGGCGCCGCCCCCCACGGGCTTCCTGCGCGTCGAGACCGATCCGCCCGGCGCCATGATCAGCCTGGATGGCACCCCGCTCGGCATCAGCCCCGTCGAGGCGCCGGTCCCCGCCGGTCGCCACGTGCTCGACTTCGCCTTCGGGCCCGGACGCTTCCCACAGCGCCGCGTGACGGTCGAACCCGGCGAGCGCCGCGCCCTCCACGTGCCTCTGCGCGAGCAGCGGATCGATCCCCAGGCCGCGGCCCAGCAGCGCGAGGCGACCCACGTCGGGGCCCAACTCGAGGCGCTCCGGCCCGCTCTGCTTCAGTGCCTTCGTACCTGGTACGGCAGGCGGCCCGGCCGTTATCACTGGGTCGTGCGCGTCGATGTCGAGGACGGCCAGGGGAGCCTGACGGTGCTCGAACCGTCCACGGCGGAGACTTCGATTCGGCTGTGCATGACCCGGCGCGTCGAGGCGATGGACGTGTGGGAGACCTTCCGGTCCTACACGCAGCAGCACGATCTGACCTACGACGTCCGATAGGCCGCAGGCTCAGGGCGCCGCGCTCCACGAGGGGTCGCAGGTGGGGCCGGGCAGGCGGTCGGTGTCCGACTGGAGCACCCACAGCGACCGCGGCCCGCTGACGCTGCCCGCGAAGGGATCGACCGTCAGCCCGTCGCCGTCGTGCACCTCGAAGTGCAGGTGCGGCGCGCTCGAGTTGCCGCTCGACCCCACCAGCCCCAGGACGTCGCCGCAGCGCACGCGGTCACCCACGGCGACCGCGGTCGAGCCCTGCTTCAGGTGCAGGTAGTGGCTCACCCACCCATTGGCGTGACGCACGTACACCTTGTTGGCTGCCATCTCGTGGCCATCGCAGGACACCTGCGCGGTGCGCAGATCGCCGTGGCAGCGGTCGTAATGGCCGTCCTCGACGCGGATGACCTCGCCCCCGGCAGCCGCCACCACGTGCGCCGAGCCGCGGTCGAGCGTGTCGAAGTCCCCGCGGAGGAGGATATCGGTGCCCTCGTGGCCGTCGTAGCAGTTGGGGAACCCCAAGCCATCGTAGTTCGTGCACACGACGCGGCGCCCGTCGGTCGGATCGTGATCCACGCCGAAGACGGGCGACGCGAACATCAAGTGGCGGTCGGCAGGATCGATGGGGAAAGCGAAGCGCGGCGCGTCCTCGGCACGCGGGGGCGGTCCGTCGGGGGCCCTCGAGTCGACCGCCGCCTCGAGCGCCCGGCCGGCGGCGTCGACGGCCGCGTCGATGGTCAGGCCGACGTCCAGCGAGGCGCCCTCGTCCGCCGGGCTCAGCGCCACGTCCCCGCTGGCCTCGGCGTCGCTCGACTCGGCCCCCGCGAGGGGCTCGCACCCCGCGAGCGCCAGCCACGCGCCGGCCACCGTCCACAACCGCAGCACGCGCCCTGTGTTCATGCGCCGCATGGTGGCGTCGCGACGACCGCGCGGTCAAACGGGGTGCGTTGACACCGGCGCCGGGCACGGCCTAGCGTGCCGCCATGCGCCGCCTGCTGCCTTTCGTGTTCCTCGTCGCCGGCTGCGGAGGTCGCGCCGCGCCGGCCACCTTCGTCGAGCCGGACGTGTCCAGCTGGCCCGAGGTCGGCCCACCCTCGCTCCAGCTCTACCTCGTGCTCACCGCCGATCCGGCGGCCATGCAGGACGAGGCCGCCGTCTCGGGAATGTGGGACGCCGTGCATGGCCGATCGCCCCGCTACGCGCCCATCTGGCGGCACGTCACCTGGGTTCCGGCTGATTACGCGCTCGACGTGGATCTCGACTTCGCGCACCTGCCCCACGCGGCCTTCTCGGCGGCACGCCTCGCGCCGATGTTGTCCGAGCTGCCCGCGCCGCTCCGCGCCCGCGCCGAGCAGGCCAAGCTGGCCATCCTCTTCACGAGCCGCGTCGCGACGCTGCCCGGAGGCAACCACGTCAGGCTCGCGGGCGCCGCTGCGCTGTACGCCGCGGACGCGTATGACGGCGTGATCGTCGATCTGCTGGCGCGGCGCGCGTGGGCGCCGGCGGACTGGCTGAACGAGTTGAGCGGCGCGGCCCTCTCTGTTCGGCAGAGGCGCTTCGTCGGCCGCGCCGACCGCCTCGCGACCCGGGGAAACCCCAAGTTCGGTGCGCCCGACCTCGAGATGACCGGCGTCACGGCGGCCAACCGTGCCCCCGCGCAGGCCCGCTTCGCCGCGGCCGACGCCGCGTTGTTGGCCCACGGCGGCCAGGTAGGCGGCACCCTGTCCACGGCCGACGGCCCCGTGCCGCTGCTTCCCTGCGCCAGCCAGGCGGCGGACGCGGGCTGCGTGCGTGTGGCGGCCCCCTGATCGCCGGCCACCTTTGACGCAGGCCGGCGCGGGCGCCAGACTGACGCCGTCGGTCGGATCGAGGTGCGCAATGTCGTCTCGCGCGAAGCGCATCATTGGTCTGCTCGCCGTGCTCGCGCTCAGCGCCGGCATCCTCGCCGCCCAGCCCGACGAGCATGAGGTGGTGATCGAGTCCAGCTGGACGATCGTCGCCGCACCGACCGCCGCGCACCGCTGTGTCTCTCCCGAGCCCGGCAAGGCGCGCTGGAAGATCGCGGTGGTCGGCGACTTTCCGATGCTCGAGCGCAGCCTGTCACGCTTCCTGGGGGAGACCTGTGAGGCCGACTGCACGCACGAGCTGCGCGTCACCGTGCTGCCCACGTGGCTGGACCGACCCAGTTGGGGCACGGGCTTCGGTCACCTGGACATCCCGATGACGATCGATCGCGCCACCGGCGAGTGCCGCGACCAGACTCGGCTTCGGCTGGACGTCACCGTCGACGAGGGCGTGCGCGGCACCGCCGCCGTATCGGAGTTCCACGCCGGCCGCATGGTCGGTAATGGCCTGCGCGACATGCACGCCCGCGGCACCGAGCGCTTGGCGCGCGCCACCATCGGATCGACCGAGTTGCCCGTCGCCGCCACGCCCTGACAGGCCGGCTGGATCACGGCAGGCCCGGTTCACGACTGCCCCGGGCGCACGATCTCGGCCACGCTGTCCCGGGCTCCGAAGCGCGTCCGAGGACTCAGCGCACGCGCAGCGAACGCTTGCCGCGGGCCAGCGCGTCGCGGGTCAGCGTCGACCAGCGTCTGCTCCAGCGCGCGCTCCGCATCCGAGCGAGGGGGCAGCGGCACCATGGGCGTGGCGCCGAGCGCGCTCACCACCACCCGCCGGGCCAGGCGGCACAGCGTGATCAGCGGCGCCGCGGACGCGGGCGGGGGGGCGTCGACCGAGAAGCCGCGCGCGAGGTCCAGCGCGAGCTGGGGCGCCCCCCACTGGTCGAGCAGCATCGAGGCGACCTCGACGTGGGTCGAGGCCACCAATCGCGCCAAGTCGCTCGTTCGCTGCTGGCCGAGTTCGGGACCAAACAGCTGCACCGCGGCGTGCAGCGCCCCCACCTCGCCCACGGCCATGAACAGCGCCAGCGTGTGCACCTGGTCGGCGTGGGGATCGCTCAGATCCTCCGCCACGAGGCTGGCGAGCGTCGCGGTGAGGTAGTGGATCAACCACATGACCCCGATTTCCTGCTTCAGGCCAGGCACGTCCAGCTCGTAGCTCGACCGCATGCACACGGTCACCGCGTTCGACAGCGCCCGGCGAGCGCCTACCCGAGCGATGGCCTCGCGCGCCGAGCGGGGCGCCGCGCCGGGCCGGGTGCGGGCCGACTCGGCCAGACGGATGACGGCGTGCGCCAGGCTGGGGTCGGCCTCGATGAGGCCGAACACCTGATCGGCGTCGAGATCGCGCTGCGCAGAGAGCTCGGTCACCCGCCGCACCGTGCCCATCGGGATCGGCAGCCGCAGCTCGCCGCTCCGGACGAAACGCAGCAGGGTGCGCCGCCGCTCATCACCTGAGGGCGCCGAAGCCGGCGGCGGCGCGGGACCATCGGTGAGCGCGGGCCTCACGCCGTCCACCGGCGCCGCGCTGACTCCGCCGGCCGACGCCCGATGGGCCAGGCGCGCGAAGAGATCGCGCAGCTCGATGCGGTTGACCGACTTGACCAGGAAGTCCACGACGCCGTTGCGGAGGGCGGTGATCGCGTCGTCGAGTTCGGCGCGCCCGGACACGTAGACGACCGGGATCGTCAGGCCGGCGTCGCGCAGCGCGGCGACGAGCTCGTGACCCTCCATGCCGGGCATCACGACGTCGGTGATGATCAGGTCGATGGCCGGCTCGCGGCGGGCGCGCTCGAGCGCCTCGGCGGCGCCGTGAAGGGCCTCGACGGTGTGACCGAGCCGCTCGAGCTGCCGCGCCAGCACCTCGGCCGCCTCGGGCTCATCGTCCACGACCAGGATGTGCGCCGACTCCACCACGCTTCCCCCCCG
>CALBMW010000838.1 GCA_937896275.1 uncultured Myxococcales bacterium | reverse complement strand
AGCACCAACCTCTCCCAGCAGGCGCTCAGACGTGGCGCGTGAGCAGCCAGAACCACCACGCGTTCGCGCAGGCGAGGACCACGTAGGCTCCGCAGGCGACGAGCAGGGCCCGCCGACGCCTCACCAGCCCGACGAGCAGGGCCAATGGAAAGCCGAAGAGAACGAGCAGGTAGCCCGCGATCTTGAGCGGCGCGAAGTCGAGGTAGAGGTCGTTGTAGACGCGCAGCCGATCGAAGCGTCCGACGACGGCCCACACCCGCGCCGCGAGACCGGGCACGTCGGTGCGTCGCAGACCGTCGTCGAGGTGGACATGGGTGCCGAAGGGGCCCATCAGCCACTGGCCGCCGCCCGATGCCGGCGCGAGCGCCGAGTCGCTGCTCAGCCAGCGCGGATCGGCGTCCAGGGGTCGGCCGTCGATGGTGAGCCGATCGTCCTCGAGCCGCAGAACCCGCCACCGGTCGTCGAGCAGGCGGAAGCGCTGGGTGAAGTCCCGGGGAAAGAACGGCGCATAGAGCGGCGCGTGCCAGCGTAGGCCACCGCCGGGCAGCAGGGCGTAGGTCTGGTCCGCGCCGACGTCCAGGTCCGGTGAGGCGGGCAGCCCGTGCTCGTCGGGCGGGGGGAGCGCCGGGCGCCAGGTGTCGCCCTCGAGGCGGGCCATGGGTCCATCTGATGGGAAGCGCACCAAGCGGCCCGCGGGTGCCATGTCCAGCGGCGCGAGCACCCGGCCGTCTTCGGCGGCGTAGGGCAGCCGCTGTACGACCACGGGCACGCCGCCGGGGCGGGCGCGCAGGATCTCGACCTGCCGCGCGTCCGGCCGCATCCGCGTGTACCAGACGATCCAACCTCCGTCGTCGCGCCAGGCGCCGCGGGCCGCGCAGACCTCGGTGGGCTCGCAGTTCAAGACGGGCAGCGCCAGCGCGGGGCCGTCGAAGGGCCGCACCTCGGGCTCGGCGCGCGAGACCTCGATGGCCCGATCCACGACGACGGCGTCGGGGTGGAGCGCGACCAGGGGAAGATCCACCGTGCCCCGTGCCTGCACCCCGCCCTCGAAGCCGAGGTGCAGCAACCGGTGGCCACGCCGCGTGAGCACCAGCAGCCCATCGGACACCAGCGCAGCGGCCTCGAGCTCGGCGCCGCTCGGGTCGTCCCCGAGGCGCCAGTCCATGCGCGCCGTGCGCGCGGCGAGGTCGAAGCGCACCAGGCCGCCCCCGGGCGGCTCGCCGAAGTCGAGGCGATACTCACAGCTGCGCCACAGCGCGTCGCCCTCGGCCAGAATCGGGCCGTGGCAGTGGGGCATGCGTCCGTCGTTGGGCTCGGCGTGCAGCCCCACATAGTGGACCGCGTGCGAGGGCGCGGGCTCGGTCGCCACCTGCACGCCCACGCGGACCCACGCGAGGATCCAAAGAGCGGCGGCGACGGTGACGGTGATGCGTGTCATCGGCGCAGAGTCGCCTCGCCGCGAGGGCGAATCAACCGGCGTGTTCGGGGGCGGGTTCAGGGCGCGGCGCGCAGGGCGCTCGTCGACCGACGGGCGCGAAGACCAGCGGGTGCAGCGCCAGCGGCCTGCTCAGGGGGTTCCGACGCCCCGGGGCAGCGCCCTCAGAGCCGCCCTCAGGGCGCCGCGATGCACCGCTCGTTCTCGCAGAGCTGGCCGTTGCTGCAGTCCACGTCGCGCACGCAGTCCGGGCTTCGCAGGGGCGCGCACACGCCGAAGATGCAGCTGCCGCCCGCCGCGCACTCGCTGTTGCGGGTGCACTGGTTGAAGGGCGCCCGACACACCCCCCGCTGGCAGGTGAAGATCGGGATGATCTGCTGGCAGACCGCGTTGTTGTTGCACGGCACCGGCTCCACGCAGTTGCCGCCCACGCAGGACGCCCCCGCGCTGCAGGCGTCGACCTCGGCGCAGCGCCCCGTCGCGACCTCGCAGGTCGCCCCCTCACAGATCGAGTCGGCCGAGCAGTCGGTGTCCCGCTGGCAGAAGTCGGCGCGCTGCTGGCAACGCCCGTTACGGCACAGCTCGGTGGCGTCGCACTGCCCGTCGATCGAGCACTCGGGCTGCACGCACACCTGGCGCTCGCAGATCTGCGGGGCGCCGCAGTCGGCGTCGCCGCGGCAGGTGGCGGCGTCCTCGACGCACCGTCCGCCGTTGCACACGTTGCCCGCGGGGCAGTCGTTGTTGCGTCGGCATTGGGGGGCCACGCACCGGCTCGCCTCGCAGATGAGGCCGTTGGCGCAGTCGTCGTCGCCGCCGCACTGCGCGAGCCGGCACAGGTTGTTGACGCAGATGTCGGTGCCCGCGCAGGCCGCGTCGTTTCGGCACCGCTGGCCCGCCGCGCATTGACCGGCGCGGCAGATGTTGCCGGGCCCGCACTCGTTGTCGGCCACGCACTGCACGTCCTGGCACTGGCCGTCGACGCAGCGCCCGCCCGGGCACTGGTCGTCGCTCATGCAGCCGCCGCCCGCCGGCGTGACCTCGATCACCGCCTCGGCGACGCCCGGGCCCTCGTTCCAGGTGTCGACGAACAGGAAGTAGTCGCCCGGCTGCAGCAGCCCGAGGTCGACCCGTGACGCCAGGTTCTGCGCGCCGCCATCGTCGTCGCAGCCGAGCTCGCTGCCCGCCTGGTCGCAGCCGGCGCGCGCGTAGATCAGCGTGTCGGTGCCCTGCTGCAGGCCCTGCGTCGAGAAGCGCACGGTCGCCGGCGCGGCCAGCGTCAGGCGGAACACCTGCTCGGGGCCACGACCGCCGCACTGTCCGGTGTAGCCGTCGGGCAGCCCGGCGGTGCTCACCTCGAACACGCCGCCCTGCGCGATCTCGATCACCCGATCATTGGCCTCGCAGGGTCCACCGTCGACGCACAGCCCGTTGCGGCAGATCGTGCCCGCCGCGCAGTCGCCGTTGTCCTGGCACCCGTCGAGCACGCACTGGCCGGTGGCCCGGTCGCAGCGCTCGCCCGGCCCGCAGTCGTTGTCGACGCGGCAGCCGATCGGCATGCCGAAGCACTGGCGGTTGATGCACTGCTGGCCCGGCTGGCAGTCGTCCGCCGTGCGGCAGCCGCCCTGATCGACGCACCGCCCCTGAACGCACTGCAGCCCCGCGAGGCACCCGCTGGCGTCCCGACACCCGCGCTCACAGGCCTGCGAACGCGGGTTGCACCACTCCGCGGCGGGGCACTGATCGTTGCTCATGCAGCCCGACATGATGTCGGTGCACTGCCCGGCCTCGCAGATCTGACCACCCGCGCACTGGTCGTCGACGCGGCAGCCGGCCCGGCACAGACGGTTCTGGCAGATCTGCGCCACGCCGCAGTCGTCGTCGCCGCGGCAGGTGCCCGGTCGCGCGATGCACTGGCCTTGAATGCACAGCTGGCCCGAGGCGCAGTCGCCGTCGATGCGGCAGACGATGGGGGCCGCCACGCACTGGTTGGCGCGGCACACCTGGCCCCCCGGGCACTCGGCGTCGGCCCGGCAGCCGGGATCAACGTTGCAGAAGCCGAACTCGCAGACGAGCCCCGGCCCGCAGTCGACGTCGCGATCGCACTCGGGCGGCGGGATCTCGATGCAGGTGCCCGCGATGCAGGCCTCGAAGCGACCCCGGCAGTCGGCGTCGTTGCGGCACCCGTCGGGCGTGATGCACACGCCGTTGTCGCAGACGTTGCCGTCGAGCGGGCAGTCCGTGTCGCGCCGGCAGAAGAAGGGCGGGATGCATCGCCCGGCCGCGCAGGTGAACCCGTTGTCGCACTCGTCGTCGCCGCGGCACCGGAAGGGCACGCAGGTGCCCTGATCGCAGCGCTCGTCGTTGGCGCAGTCGCCGTCCCCGAAGCAATCGGGGCGGGGCCGGCAGATGTTCAGGTCGGGATCGCAGTAGGTTCCCGCGGCGCAGTCGAGGTCGTCGATGCAGAACTCGATCGGTCGGCACAGGTTGCCGATGCAGCGCTCCTGCTGGGCGCAGTCGCTGCGGTCGCGGCAGAAGTCGGGGTCGACGCACAGGCGGTTGAAGTCGTCGCAGACCTGGCCGCGCGGCTCGCAGTCCGCGTCCCGCGCGCACCGACCGCTCTCGACGCACCGGAACTGGGCGCACGAGAACAGCGCGGGGCAGTCGCCGTTGACGCGGCACTCGCCCAGGAACACGCACAGCCCGTCCGTGCACTGCTCGCCCGCGGGGCACGCGCGACCGGGGCCGCACTCGAGCCCCGGCACGCACACGAAGCCGACGCACTGCTCACCGGGCGAGCAGTCCCCCGCGTCGCCGCACTCGCCCACGAACACGCACCGGTTGCGCGCGCACTCGAAGCCGGGGCCGCAGTCGGCCGCCACGCGGCACTCGAGCGGCGGCTGGCACTGGAAGTCGCGGCACTGCAGCCCGGCGGGGCAGTTGTTGTCGTTGCGGCACTCGCCCGCGAAGATGCAGATCCCGCCACGGCATTGCTCACCGAGGCCGCAGTCCACGTCGGCCTGGCAATCGGGCACGGGGACGCACTCACCGTTCACGCAGGCCGCGCCCACGCCGCACTCCTCGTCGGTCATGCACTGGAGCGCCGGCACGCACCGCCCGTTCGCGCAGACCTCGTCGGCGGCGCAGGGGCGCCCCGGGCCGCACTGCTGCACGGGCTGACAGCGGAAGTCCTGGCAGGTGAAGTTGGCCGGGCAGTCGCGGTTGACGCGGCACTCCCCCGTGAACACGCACAGGCCGCCGCGACAGGCCTCGCCCGCGCCGCAGTCACGATCGGCGAGGCACTCGGGCGCCGGGATGCACTGGCCGGCGTCACAGATCTGACCCGCCGGGCACTGCTCGTTGACCACGCAGCCCACCGCCACGCACCGGCCGTCCGCCCCGCAGACGAAGCCCGGGCCGCACTCGCCGTCGTTGCGGCAGCCGGGGTCGCCCCCGGGGATGCACTGCCCGAACTCGCAGCGCTCGCCGCGCGCGCAGTCGCTGTCGCGGCCGCACTCGAGCGGCGGTGGGTCGAGGCACACGCCGAAGACGCACTCGGTGCCGGGCGGGCAGTCCCGGTCCAGCCGGCAGTCGCCGCCGAGCGCGCACACGCCGTCGATGCACTGCAGCGGATCGGGGCAGTCGCCCGGCCGGTTGCACTGAAACTCGGGGAAGCACTGGTTGGCGATGCACACCGCGCCCGGCCCGCAGTCGCCGTCCTGCTGGCAGCCCGCGGCCACGCAGCGCCCGAACTCGCACTGCTCGTCGGGCGCGCACTCGGTGTCGTCCACACAACCGAGGGCCACGCAGACCTCGCCGATGCAGCGGTTGCCCGGCGGGCACTCGGCGTCGTCGCGGCAGCCGGGGGGCTGGAAGCAGCGGTTGCCACGGCACTCCGCCCCGATGGGGCAGTCGCGGTCCTCGCGGCACTCCACCGGCAGGCAGGCGCCCTGCACGCAGCCGAGGGGCGGCGGGCAGTCGGCCTGCACCCGGCAGGCGCTCGGCACGCACGCGCCGTCGACGCACACCGTGTCCGCGGGGCAGTCGCGGTCCTGCACGCACCCCAGCACGACGCACCGGTTGTCGACGCAGCCCTGCCCGTCGGGGCAGTCGGCGTCGAAGCGGCAGCCGGGCACGAAGACGCAGCGGTTGGCCTGGCAGCGCGTGCCGAAGGGGCAGTCCTGGTCGGCGCGACACTCGGGCGCCGGCTCGCACACGCCGTTGGCGCACTCCCAGCCGGGCCCGCAGTCCTGGTCGCGCCGGCATCCGCCCTCCTCGCACAGCCCCTCGAGGCACACGAAGCGCGGCGGACAGTCTCCGTCGTCGGCGCAGTCCGGCCCGAAGACGCAACGATCGGCGACGCACTGGAAGCCGAGATCACAGTCGCTGTTCAGGCGACACTCCACGAAGGGGATGCAGGCGTTCTGCTGGCAGATCTCGCCCGGCGCGCACTCGGCGTCGACGCGGCACTCGGGGTCGAAGCGGCAGACGCCCGCCTGGCAGGTGAAGCCGGGCTGGCAGTCGCGGTTGCCGGCGCACTGGGGCGCGGCCACGCAGGCGTTGCCTTCGCAGACCTGGCCACGCGGGCAGTCGCGATCCTCCCGGCAGCCGGTCTCGATGCACTCGCCGCCCACGCACAGGGCGCCGGCGGGGCAGTCGCGATCCTCGCGGCAACCCTCGCCGCGCACGCACTGCTGCTGCTCGCACACGAAGCCGGCGGGGCACTCCGCGTCGTCGACGCACTCGGGGCGCGGCACGCAGAGGTCGCCGGTGCAGGTGAAGCCCGCGGGGCAGTCGAGCTCGCCGAGGCACTCCACGCAGTCGCCGTCGGGCGCGCACAGCAGCGGGGGCGAGCACATGTCGGTGGTGTCGCAGCGGGCCGGCACGCAGGTGCGCGTGTCGAGGTCACAACGGTTGCCGGCCCCGCAGGCCGCGTCGCCGCGACACCCGACGCGGCAGGTGGCGCCGTCGCAATACTCGCCCCGGCCGCACTCGCGGTGCAGGGTGCAGGCGTTGGGCGGCGGGCACGCGCCCGCGTCGTCGGGGTGGGCGCAGGGGGGCGGACAGGCGCCCGCGTCGTCGGGGTGGGCGCAG
>CALBMW010000837.1 GCA_937896275.1 uncultured Myxococcales bacterium | reverse complement strand
CGACCACGCCGTTGTGGTTGGCGTCCTCGACGCCGTCGGGGATCGTGTCGCCGTCGCTGTCGGCCGCGCTCGGGTTGGTCTCGCCGGGGTCGCGCCGGCCGTCCTGGTTGGCGTCCTCGAGGGCGTCGCCGAGGCCGTCTCCGTCGGTGTCTGCGAGGGTGGGGTCGCTCTCGGCGCCGTTGCGGCCGCCGTCGTGATCCGCATCCTCGATGCCATCGGGGAGCCCGTCGTCGTCGGTGTCCGCGTCGAGCGGATCGGTGGGGTTGGCGCCGTTCACCTCGGCCCCGTCGAGGATGCCGTCGTCGTCGCTGTCGGGGTCCTCTGGATCGGTCTCACCCTCATCGACCACGCCGTTGCGATTGGCGTCCTCCTGCCAGTCGGCGAGCCCGTCCATGTCGGCGTCCACGAAGGGCGGGACGTCGTCGCCGGGGTCGCGCGGATCCCGACCGTTCGCGCGCTCCGATCCATCGGACTCGCCGCCGGCGTCCGTGTCGGCGACGGTGGGATCGGTCTCGTCCGCGTCCAGCACACGGTCTCGGTTGGCGTCCTCGACGCCGTCGGCCAGGCCGTCACCGTCGGTGTCGGCGCGGCGCGGATCGGTCTCGCCCGGGTCGACCACGCCGTCGCGGTTGGCGTCCTCGACGCCGTCGTCGAGCCCATCCTGATCCGTATCAGCGAGGAGGGGGCTGGTCTCGTCGGCGCCCCGCATGCCGTCGTGGTTGGCGTCCTCGAGGCCATCGGGCAGGCCGTCGAGATCGCTGTCGGCCTCAGCGGGATCGGTCTCCTCGGGCTGGCGCAGGCCGTCGCGGTTGGCGTCCTCGATCGCGTCGCCGAGGCCATCGTCGTCGGTGTCGGCGTCGAGCGGATCGGAGCGTCCCCCGGCCTCGACGCCGTCGGGGATGCCGTCGTCGTCGCTGTCAGGGTCGAGGGGATCGGTCTCGTCGCCGCCGGGAGGTCCCTGGCGGACGCCGTCGTGGTTGCTGTCCTCGTCGCCGTCGAGGCTGCCGTCGTCGTCGGTGTCGTCGTTGTTGGGGTCGGTCTCGTCCGGACCGACGACGCCGTCGTGATCGGCGTCCTCGGTGCCGTCGAGCAGCCCGTCGGCGTCGCTGTCCGGGTCGCGGGGATCGGTGGCGTTGTCTGCGGAGAGCTCGAGGGGGTCGGACAGCCCGTCGGCGTCGCTGTCGGCGAGGCGTGGGTCGGTCTCGCCGGGGTCGAGCGTGCCGTCGCAGTTGGCGTCCTCGGTGCCGTCGGGCAGGCCGTCGGCGTCGCTGTCGGCGGCCGTCGGATCGGTCTCGCCGGGGTCGAGCGCGCCGTTGTCGTTGGCGTCCTCGGCGCCGTCGAGGATGCAGTCCCCGTCGCTGTCCGCCACGAGCGGATCCGTGGGTCCGTTGACCTCGGCGCCGTCGCTCAGCCCGTCGCCGTCGGTGTCCCGGAGGCGCGGATCGGTCTCGCCCGGATCGACCACGCCGTTGCGGTTGGTGTCCTCCTGGCTGTCGTCGAGATCGTCGTCGTCGCTGTCGGGGTCGAGCGGATCGGTCTCGCCGGGATCGCGGCTGCCGTTGTGGTTGGCGTCCTCGATGCCGTCGGGCAGGGTGTCGGCGTCGGTGTCGGGCTGGCGCGGATCGGTCTCGGCGGGCTGCCGGAAGCCGTCGCGGTTCTTGTCCTCGATGCCATCGGGGATGCCGTCGCCGTCGGTGTCGGGGTTTTGGAAGTCGGTCTCGGCGGTGAAGTCGACGCCCGGGTCCCAGACGCCGTTGGCGTTGGCGTCGAGGAAGTCGAACACGCCGTTGGCGGGAAAACGGTCCTCGGTCGCGTCGGGCAGACCGTCGCCGTCACTGTCTTGCGCGCGCGCGAGGCCGGGCAGCAGGATGAGCAGCACGAAAAAAGGAAGGTTCTTCGCCAACGTGGAGCTCGCGGTCTGAGGGAGATAGGGCTCACTGAATCTAGTGGCCCGTCGGGGATTGTTCCAAGTTGGGCGCGGGGCGCGCTGCGCCGAGACCCTCGATTCGCATGATAAGCCGGGTGCGTGGTGGGCGCCGTGGGGCCGGGCCTCGCGCGGGTGAGCCCGTCAGACTTTCGACCGCGGGCGCGGCGGCCTATCCTCGGCGCGATCAAGGAGGGTGAGATGACCGTCTTCGGCGTGATCCTGTTGGTGGTGGCCGCGGTGCTGGTGTTCGTCCACGTGCGGGCGCGGAAGAAGGTCGGGGCGTTGCTGACGGCGAGCGCGCAGACGGTGTCGCAGATGCTGGGCACGGCGAAGACGCTGGCTGGCGAGTTGGGGGCCGGCAGCTTCAGCGAGATGGTCGAGGTGTCGGGTCAGGTGCGGTGCCCGGGCCCGTTGATCTCGCCGCTGGGTGAGCGGCCGTGCGTCTACTACGACATGTCGGTGCGGCGCCAGTACGAGGAGGACACCGAGGAGCGGGACGCGCAGGGCAACGTGCGGCGGGCGACGCGCCGCGGCTCGGAGACGATGTCCTCGCAGAGCGAGCGGGTCGACTTCGAGCTGGCCGACCAGACCGGCGCCATCGCGGTGCGGCTGGAGGGCGCCGACTTCGACGGGCTGACCGAGACCGTGGAACGCTTCGAGCCGGCGGGCGGCGCCCTGCAGTTGCAGCTCGGCCGCTTCGCGATGAGCGTGCCGACCCTCGGTCACGGGCGGCGCACGCTGGGTTATCAGTACAGCGAGCGGGTGCTCCCCGCCGAGGGCCGACTGACGGTGATCGGGCAGGCCAGCGACCAGGGCGGCGAGATGACAGTGGGCCGCGGGGGCCCCGCCTTCATCGTCACGCCGCGCACCAAGGCCGAGCTGGTGGGGGGCGCCCAGAGGACCGTGAAGTGGACCGCGGTGGCCAGCGGACTGCTCGCGCTGGCGGGGGTTGGGCTCACGGTCGCGGGGCTCATCGCTTCGTAGCGATCCGCAGGCGGTGGCCGCGCCGACCACCGGCGGAGCCATCGACTCGGTCGGTCAGGGCAGGGGACGCGTACCGAGCTCGGCGTAGGGGTCGAGGATGGTCGGCGCCTCGTCCTCCAGCCATGTGCGCAGGAAAGTGTAGGTCTGCAGGTAGGGCTCGGTGCCGAGGGGCGTGTTGTTGTGACCGGCGATCGCCAGGCGGTTGTTGGCCACCGTGATGCGGTCGTACTGGAAGTAGGCCGCGGTCGTCCCGTCGAGGTTGCCGCTCACCGGCCCTTCGACCACGTCGATCAGCTCCACCGGGGTGATCACCGGCGTCATGTGCGGGATGCCCATGGCGCGTGCCAGGGCGCGGCCCGAGGCGGGGGGGACGACCTCGTCCTCGACGGCCACCGGGAACAGGACGTGCGGCACGGGACCCTCGACGCCGCGGTCGTGCAGCACGGAGGGGCCATACATGGCCGGATCGGCCAGGTCGACCAGCGCCTGGGCCACCGGCAGCAGGCGGTGCAGGCGGTCGGCGCCTCCGGACAGGTTCTCGAGCACGGGCCGCAGCTGTGCGATCTGCGCGGTGTCGGTGACGAACAGCATCAGGCGGCCGCCGGCCACCGACAGGACGCCCACCTTCATGGCGTCGCTCAGCGACAGCAGCGAGGGGCCGAGCATGCCGCCGAGGCTGATGCCCCAGTAGCCGAGGCGGTCTGCGTCGAGGTCGGGCGCGCCGTCGCCGTCGACGTCGGGGGCGTCGCGGATGAGCTCGACGAGCTGCAGGCGGTCGACGGTGGTCTGGTTGAAGTTGCCGCGCAGGGCGCGGGTGTCGACCTTCAGGCCGGTCAGGTTGAGGCCCAGGAAGCTCAGCGCGGGCTGCGGGTCGTTGGGGATGGCCGACGGGTGCTCACCGTGGCGCAGGGCGTCGGCCGCGATGACCGCGATGCCGAGCTGGGCCAGCGCCTCGGCGATGTAGCGGCCGCTCTGGCGGCGGTCACCGATGCCGTGGCCGAAGATCAGCGTGGGATAGGGCGCGTCGCCCACGCTGGGCAGCCAGATCGACACCGGCAGGCGCCAGGTCGCCTTGGCGTCGGGCGTGTCGATCGCCTCGTCGGTGCGGTAGTCCGACGCTTCGAAGACGCCCTCGCAGGCGCGCATGGCGCCCATGGCCCGGCAGGTCGGCGGCTCGGACCAGGTATACGCGCGGCCGCGCACGTCGTCGGCGACGGCGCGCAGCACGTCGAGGTGGCCGTGGGTGGTGAAGACGGCCGCGGCGACGACGCGCGCGGCGGGGAGCTCGACCGCCTCGACCGCGCCGAGGACGCGCGGCGAGATCTCGGCCAGGCGGGCGTCGTCGACCTCGCCGGTGAGGAGCGCCTTGGTGGTCTCGCTGGGGTCGATGCAGCCGCCGTCCTCGCCGCGCAGGGCGTCGGTGGCGATGATCGCGTGGGCGGTCTTCGGGCGCAGCGGGCGCAGGGGCTGCAGCACGAGGGTCGCGCCGCCCTCGCTGGTGCTGACCTCGAAGGGCACGCGGGTCGGTGGGTCGGTGCCCAGGTCGACCAACCAGAGGGCGTCGCCGGTGACCGAGGCCTCGGCGTCCTCGGGCAGGGGCCCGACCGGGGCCGAGAAGCGCAGGACGATGCCGCCGTTGGTGCCGAAGCCGCTCAGCCCGTCGAGCCCGCCGATGGCCTCGCGCAGCAGCGCGGGCACCTCGGCGAACCACGGGGCGGTGGTGCGATCGACGCGCAATCGGCGGCCGCTGGGGCTGTCCGCGTCGGCGACGGTGAGGATGTCGTCGGGGAACAGCGCGAGCTGGGTGTCGGTGAGCGGGTCGTAGCGGTGCGTGACCGTACAGGCGACCGGCGGGGCGGCGTCCGCCTCGGCGTCCGGCAAGGCCGCGTCGGGCGCGAGCAGCGGCGCGGCGCCGGGCGTGGCGGTGGCCGCGTCCTGCTCGCCCTCGCTCGCTGGGCTCGCGCCGTCGTCACATGCCATGAGAGCCGCGGCGCAGACCAGGAGTCCGAGCCATCGGGTCGTTTGCTCTGCCGAAACCCGGAACACGCTGTCACCGAACACGCTGTGCACGCCGCAACTCCTCACCATCTGAAACAGACGGCGCGAGGGTAGCTGCCCGACCGACCGCGTCACAACACCTTGCGCGCTGGCAGGGCGGCGTTTGCCAACAGGAGACCGATCGCCAGCGCGCCCGCGGTGAGGAGCGTCGCGAAGAAGTCGGCCGCGCCGACGCCGGTGTCGCCCCAGAGCAGGCGTTCGAAGCTGACGAACCCGAAGCAGCCGGGCACCAGCATCACGATGCCGGGCAGCAGATAGAGCTGGGCGGGGCGTTGCGTGACGCGGGCGCGCGCGTTGGCGAACAGGCCCACGGCGAACGCGGCCAAGAAGGACGCCGACGGGCCGGGCACGAACCAGCGCGCGGCCGCGAGCTGCGTGCCCCACGCCAGGACGCCGCTCAGCACTGCCCACGGCAAGGCGCGCGAGGGCACGCCGAAGAGCACGCTGAAGCAGAGGGCGCCGAGCAGGGCGGAGGCCGCGGCGAGGGCGGGCGGGGGCAGCGTGCTGACGGGTGTCAACGCCGGGGGCGAGGCGCCCGCGGCCCAGCCTTCGATGGTGGCCACGACGGCCAGGCCGAAGATGAGTGACAGCAGCACCATCGTCGCGTCCATCAGGCGCGCGGTGCCGCTCACCAGGTTCTTGGCCGCCAGCTCGGACAGCCCGCCGGTGAGGGTGAGGCCCGGCACCGCGATGATGACGCCCGCCAGGACGAGGGGGCGGCGGGGGAGCGAAGGATCGATGAGCACCGAGATCCACGCCGCGCCACCCGCGAGCGCGCCGATGGCGAAGTCCTCCAGCAGCCGGGTGCGTGCGTTGCGGTTCAGGAAGCGGGCGAGCAGCATCACCAGCGCGCCGAGAGGGAGGGCCAGCGCCACGGTGAGCAGGCCGCCGCCGAAGATGTGAGCGGTGGTCGCGGACGCCACGGCACCGGCGAGCACTTGTGCCCAGGGGGTGTAGCGCGGCGGGGCCGACTCGACGGCGTCGAGCCGGCGCCCCGCCTCGGCCAGGGTCACGCGATCGTCGGCCACGTCGTTGAAGACGTCGTCGAGGGCGGCCAGGCGCCCCAGGTCGATGTCGTTCCCGTCGACCCGCACCAGGTGCACCACGGGGTTCGCGTCGCCGATGGCCAGGCTGAGCAGCACGCCGGTGGGCAGCCCCAGCACCTCGGCCCGGCAGCCGCGGGCCTCGGCGGCCATGCGCAGGCACGCCTCGAGGCGATCGGTCGGGCAGCCGTAGGTCAGCAGCAAGGCGCCGAGCCGCACCAGCAGTTCGCCGAGCTCCTCGGCGTCGACGACCGCTCCGGTGGGGCCGGCCTGATCAACCATCGCGCACCTCGATCTCTCGTCGCGACGCGGTATACCGTCTCGGTCGTGGGCTGTCACGAGGGGGACCGGTGCGAGCGACGCTGATCGTGGCGACCGTGGCGGCGGCGGCCGTGGGGTGCTCCTTGCTCGTCGAGGACGCGCTGCAGGGGAGCGCGCTGCAGGGGACCGCGCGGGTCGACGCGACGCCCGCGCTCGTCGACGCGGCGCGGGGCGCCCCCTCGGACGCTCGCGTCGAC
>CALBMW010000836.1 GCA_937896275.1 uncultured Myxococcales bacterium | reverse complement strand
TCCGCGCAGTGCTCAGTCCGCGCAGTGCTCAGTCCGCGCAGTGCGGCAGATCGGCGACGTGGTCGAGCGTCTCGCAGTCGGTCGACTGCAGGCACATCGGGTCCGTGTCGTAGATCACGCGCCCCTCGCAGGCATGGAAGATGGCCAGCATGTGCTGGTGCAGCGCGCCGTATTGAAAGCCGTCGCGCTCGTAGCCGGCGATGTACTCGTGCTTGCCGTTCACGTCGGCGAAGCGCACGGCCGACACGCCGGTGCTGCTCTTCACGACGGGAAAGGGGCCCAGCGCGGGCGCCTCGGGCGGGTTGTCGCCCAACACGTCGTCCACGTCGTAGTGGCCGTTCTCCAGCACGCCGGCCGCGATGAGGGCGCGGGCCCGGGGCTCCCACTCGGCGCGCTCCCTGCCCAGCGCGCCCGCGGCGATGGCCAGGTTGACACCGGTCGAGGCCGGCACCGTCGTGTCGCCCACGGCCTGCAGGAACAGCACGTTGGTGGGTGGGTGACCGGGCAGGGGCTCCATGAACAGCAGCCGCGCGAAGTTGACCGGATCGCAACGGTCGAAGATGTGCTGCTGCACCGCCAGCGTCTTGCGGAAGTCGGGCGTGTTGCGCTCATAGCCCGCGCCGTCGAACTTCGACTCGGTCTCGAGGCGCTGCTCGCCCTCGGGGCTGGCGTAGACCAACTCGAGGCCGTCGCCCTTGTCGCTCTCGACCGCCACCGAGAAGCCGCCCAAGGCGTTGACCTCGACCGTGCGGGTCTCGCCGTTGACGAGGTTTCGCAGGGTGACCGGGCCGCCGACGGTGGCCGCCGGTCCGAAGGCGAAGTGCTTGGCGTCCTCCTCGCTCAGCTTGCGGCACCGGTCGCTGTCGTTGCCCTGGCTGAGGTGCAGCCGGCCGTCCTCGGTGGGGCAGCCCACCACCACCGTGCCGAACACGTCGAGGAACAGACGCTCCGTGATCACGCGCAGGCTCGAGCGCACCATGATGTCGACGAAGCCACCGCCGGCCACGATGGGGCTGACCGTGGTGATCTCGGGCTCCAGCGCCGCGGCCAGCACCGCGTGAAACCCGCCCAGGGACGTGCCGGCGGCGGACAACGGCACGTCGGGCCCGCCGATGTCGAGCACCCCGTCGGCGTTGAAGTCGCCGGCGAGCAGGTTCTGCATCAGGCGCGCGGGATCGGCCTCGTTGGGTTGATCGACCGCGGGCGGCACGGCGCCCTGCCGCAGCCCGCGCACGACCTTGACGAGCTGCATCAGGTCGACGGTGTCCTGCCACAGGGACGAGCACTGCCGGAAGGGGTCGGCGAAGAAGAAGCCCTCGGCCGTGTCCTTGAAGCCGTCGCCGTTCTCGTCGGTGTTGCGCCCGTAGGTCGCCAGCTCGGCGAAGAGGCCAATCTTGTAGAACTCGGGCAGCGCCTCCTCCCAGGGCAGCGCGATGATCTCGTCCGCGCGGGCCGGGACCAGCAGGCGCGCCAGCAGGCTCTGGATCAGCGGGATCAACGGCTTGAAGCTCGGGTTCTGGTCCAACAGGGTGGGCAGATCGGGGATGAGCGGCCCGTGGCCGACCTCGTCGAAGGCGATCACCGAGATGCCCTGCCGCGCCATGGCGTCCGCGATGGCCACCGACTCCATGCGACTGGTGCCCGTGCCGTGGAAGTAGAACATCACCGGGAAGGGCGGCCGGTGCTCGGCGGTGGTCTTGGGCACCGAGATGACGATGGGCACGACCTGACTGGCCACCTTGGCCTCGCCCGTGAAGGCGTTGACGTCGAAGTCGTGGCGCTCGCCGACGCGGAAGTCGGGCGTCTGGATGCTGCCGAACACGAAGTAGTCCACGTGCGGAAACTCGAGGGCGTAGTTCGAGTCCATCTGAACCTGCCCGATGAGCTTCAACAGGTTGCCCAGGAAGTCGCCCTGCAGGATGAATGGGTGGTCCCGCGGATCCGCGGGGAACTCCTCGCCGTCGGCGTCGTGCAGGATGCCGGTGTCGCGCACCTCGAACAGGCCATCCTGCGCCTCGCCGTCGACCCGCGCCAGGGGGCCGTTGCCGTAGATGCCGTCGCGGATGGTCACCAGCGGGGTCGCCACGTCGGCCGTCGTGTAGGTCCAGCCGAAGGCCAGATCGCGCGGCTTCGCGCCGACGAGGTCGAGGGCCTCGCGGACGAAGGTCGCCTGGGCCGCGTGGGCCTTGTATTGGAAGGGCGAGCGGACCGGCGCCACCAGCGCGCCCGCCGCGTCGCGTCGCAAGCCCATGAGATCCTTGGTGATCAGGACGGCGTGGCGCGCGCCCTGGGCCAGCGGGACGACCGGGCGGATGATCAGGGTGTGGGTCTCGACCTCATAGAAGGTGGGGAAGAAGGTCTTGCCGCCCGGCATCTCGATGAGGTTGTCGCGGGGCAGCAGGAGCTGGTCGAGGTCGTCTTCGGGGTCCTGCCCGAAGAAGCCCCCCACTCGGCTGATCAGCGGGAAGTAACCCTGACCCAGGTCGAGCGGGACGCGCTCGCCGTAGCGGGCGGTGCCCGGCTCGATGTTGACCACGATGATCGAGCCCTCGTCCACGGTGGACAGGTCGATCGGGCCGTCGAAGGACAGGAAGATCGGCGCGAAGGGGCCGAAGCCGTCGACCTTGTTGAGCAGCTTCCGGATGCGGCTCTTGTGGTACGAGGGCTGCTCGGGCGCCGCGTTCCAGGCGCGGCCGCTGGCGGTGTCGCCGGTGGGGCGCAGGCTGAGATCGTTGGGGAAGGGCACGTCCGGGACGGGCACCTCGAGCGGGTTGAAGACGATGTTGGGGCCCCAGGGGGCGTCGCGCTCGACGCGCATGCCACCGGCGGCCGCGTCCTCTCCGCCGTCGATGCAGCCGCTCAGCGCGAGGGCGACGAGCGCGGCGAGGCGGGCGGTCGATCGAATCACGGGCGTCACCATTTCGCCTCCACGTGCAGCCAGTAGCCGGCGGCCATGGGGGCCGTCTCGCCAGCCGCGTCATCGAACACATCACCCGGGGCGAAGACCGCGAGCTGGCCGCGCGCGACCAACTCGACGCCCGGCAGCTGTCGCTTCCAGGCCACCCCGACGTCCAACTCGTGGCCCAGCTCGCGCGCATCCTGGGCGCCCCGGGGGCCTGTGCGCACGCCGCCCGCCAACGCGGTGCGGTAGGGATCGGCGTAGGCTTCTTCGCTGCGAGCGTACAGATAGCCGACGGTCAGGGCGAACGCCGGCAGCGGGCTCACCGACAGCCGGGGGTTGAGGTACAGGGCGTTCTGCACCGCCCCGCCGTTGGCCACCTGATCGAAGCCGCGCGACGGGAACTGGCGATACCTGGGATCGG
>CALBMW010000835.1 GCA_937896275.1 uncultured Myxococcales bacterium | reverse complement strand
GCGTCGCCAGGTCGGCCCCTTGACCCTTGATCCCTTGTTCCCTCGACGTGCCCGACCGACCCTCAATTCGGAGCGCCGAGGTGACGACGTGAAGCCGCCCGCAGCCGCACGGCCTGGAAGGGCGCCGAAAGGTGCGAAGCCCACCGGGGCCCGGGAAGGCCGAGCGGCTGCGGGCGGCCGGGGTCCAGGGGCGGAGCCCCTGGTCCCGATCGCGCCACAGTGAGGAATGTGACGTTCCGTCAGGGCGCGACGCATCACGCGCGCCGCGAGTTTCTGTTGAAAGCGATGGCCCGGCGTCGCCGCAGGGGTCGGTCTACGCCTGCCGGCGACGCCTGCGTCGGCGGAGGTACCAGAACGCCGTGCTGCCCAACGCGCCGACGGCCACGATCGCCGAAGGCTGCACGGTGTGCCGGAAGACGGACCAGCCTTGGTCGCTCCGCGGAAACGCGAGAATGGCCGAGACGACGCCGGCCAGGCCGATAAAGAAGAGGAGCCACTCCACCTTCTCCGAAGCCTCGCGGTCCGCGGCCTGTTCGAGCCGGTCCAACTCGGCAAGGGCGCTGTCGAAGTGCTCCCGGAGCGCGAGTTCCTCTGCGATTCGACGATAACAGGCCCGCAGTGCCTGCCCAGTGGCCACCTCGATCTTCCGGTACCGGGTCTGGAAGCGCAGGAAGTCGTAGCGAATGTGGTGGGCACCGTGCACGCGACCACGCGCGTCCACCGCCTGTCCGATGCGCGATGAGAAGGCGCTCAATGTGGTCTGGACAAACGCCACGTGGATGAGGAGTTCGAGCCAGGCGCGCGTGTCCGACACGCCGCCTGCGTCTGCTCGGAGTGCGATGGTGCGGCTGTTGACCAGCAGCAACTCCCGACCCAGTGGCGCAGCCGACTGAAGTTCGAGCCCGCCGCCACCCAACTCATCGATCAGGACGTCGATTCGCTCTGGCGACGAGAGGCCGGGCCCGACGACGAGCCGCCCCACCACGAAGACGCCACTCGCCGCCCTCGCGCGCCGATCCGCGACCCACGCGGTGACGTCCTCAAGGTAAGCGCCCGAACCGGCCCGCAACTCGATCACCCGGAGCGGGGGCGCGGTACCCTGTGGGAAGCTCCGCACCCGCACCGAAGAGACCTCGAAGCCTGGCGGCGCGGCCACGTCCGCGGTGCTGATCGTGCGGTCCACGCACGCCCCGAAATAGTCGTCCAGAGCGGGCGCGAGACCCGGCGGCCGCACCGCGGGGCTCGCCTGCACGGACCACGGAACCTCCGGCGCGGCCTCGATCACCGCCACGACCGCCGACTGCAACCGGACCCGCCAGAAGGAGCCGCCGGTGGCCAGCTCCGTAACTTCACGGTAGGCCAACTGCGTGCCGGATCGTGGCGCATCGAGGATGGTGAAGTCATGGCCACGGCCGTCATACCAGGGATCCCCGTTGGTGCAGGTCCCGTCAGGCCAGCGGGGCACGCGACTGCGGCAGTCTCCCTCTGGCGTCGAGGCGCGCTTGGTCGCCTCGAGTCGCTCCAACTCGAATCCAAGTCCTCGCAGAGTCGGCCTGCGGTCCGTTCCCGGCTCGCTCCACGTGGGGTCGATGGACAGGATGACGCTTGGATACACGATCGAGCCATCCTGCTCCCTGGGACTCCCGCGGGGGCAGATGAAGAAGGGGTAGCCCGCCGCGCGGACCCAGTACTTGTTCAGATGGGCGGTGGGCTGCCCACGCGCGACCCAGGCGCCGACCGAGATGTCGGGCCCCCCATCGGCGGCTGGGAGCCGCACCGCCCGCAAGTCCGCGCTCTCGTAGTCGATCCGCGCGCGCAGCGAATCCGCATCCAACTCGGCGGCCAGGGATTCGAAGGCCGGGAGAGCGCGCCAACTCGCGACGCCAGGCTGATCGGGAAGAAGGTCGCCGGCCTCGGTCATCGGCCAGAGCTTCGCCTTGCCTCGCGCTGTGACCACGGCGCCGAGCGTCTCACGTAGAAGCTCCAGACCTTGAGCGACATGCCACCGATCACTGCTCTGCCCCGGAGGCGGGGATTGATGCTGCAGCTCGAGGTACGCCATGTGCACCGCGTGGGTTGCCGTCTCCAACGCGTTCAGGTCGATCTGGTAGCGCCCTTGATCGACGAGCGCGCTGTACTGCGCGAGCGCCTCCGCGAAGGGCGGCAGCACACCCGTCTCGATGAGATGCATCACGAGCAGGATCGAGACCACCGCATCGAAATCAGGGGCCGCATGGGTCACCAAGACCGGCGACCACGTTCGCCCTTGCAGATCCACACCGTCGTTGGCCTGGGCAAGCCACCGGGCCATGAGGTGATCATAGGCGTAGGCCGGGTACCGCACGACCAACTCCGCGGTGGAGCCTCGGACCCTCTGGTCCTGGTGCTGATCGAACACACCTGGGCCCAGGTCGTTGCCCACATCCAGGATCACCGCGTCAGGCATCGACTGGAGCGCAGTGCCGGCCCTGACGAACTCGACCTGCCACTTCACCTGAAGCCCGAGGTCCCGGGCTCCCCGACGCATGGCCATGCCACCTCCCTCGCAGCGCCTCGAGCGCAGCACCGACTGAAGGTCCGTGCCACGACCGTGTCGTGCGTCTTCTTCAATCCCGTCACTGACGCCGCCCGCCTCAATATCTGCGCGCGCGCGACACCGCCGTGAGACCCAGCGAGGCGCAACTCGCGTCCGCGGTCGCCCGCCCGCAGCGACGCTCCGCGGTTGGCTGGGGGCACTGTGAGCGGCGCGTCATCCAGCGTCAAGCGCGACGAGGAGCGAGATCGGCTTCTCGGGCTGGGCGTCAACCCCGGCCCCTTGGGCACGGCTCACCGCGTCACGTCGAGAGGGCGGCATCCGCTGCAGCGCACGAGACTGCAACGGTGCCCTCGGTACGAATAGGCTCTGCCGGGCCCGCAAATCGTGCTACTGAATCGCCGCAACCACTGAACCGGTGGGTACTTCGATGCAAGACCTCGACGCCAACGTTGTCCCTCGGTGGCTGGCGTTCCCGTGTGCGCGTGCGCAGAATGCACGTGGGGAACCCGAGCATCTGGACCAGTTGCTGAAGCTGGCCGAGGCTGTGATGGAGTACGCCGTGCTCCAGTTGCTGTCCTCGTGGCTGCCCAACCCTCCCGCATACCCACAGGAGGCGAGGCTGAGGGCCGCGGCGGCGCGGGCGATGAGGAAGCCGATGGCGATGGGCGACTGGGCGGATCTGTTCGAGGCCTTCGCCAAACACGCGGGTTCACTTACGCAGGATCTGCTGGGGCTGCCTGCGACGTGCGAAGCGGGCCATCCCGTCCACCAGGCAGTGGCAGAGCTGA
>CALBMW010000834.1 GCA_937896275.1 uncultured Myxococcales bacterium | reverse complement strand
CGTCGTCGGCGGGCAGCTCGCGCAGCACCGTGCCGGTGGCGGGGTTGTGCAGGGTGACCACGCTCATGCGCCGAAGGCCTCCGTGAACAGGGCCCTGAGGTCTTGGGCGGAGACCGGGCGCGGGTTGGAAGGGTGGCAGCCGTCGGCCAGCGCCACGATCACGAGGCGGTCGAGCGCCGCGCGCGGCACGCCCTCGGCGTCGAGCGACACCGCCAGGCCCACCCGCTCGAGCAGGGCCTCGATCCAGGCGATGAAGCCGGGCCCGTCCGCGGCGCCGACCGTGGCGGCGAGGCGCTCGAAGCGCTCGGGCACCGCGCTCAGGTTGAACCGCATGCAGGTGGGCAGCATCAGCGCGTTGGCGCGCCCGTGATGGGTGTCGCACACCGTCGACAGCGCGTGCGCGCAGGAGTGGTTGACGCCCAGCCCCTTCTGGAAGGCCACCGCGCCCATCATCGACGCGTCCAGCATGCCGGTCCGCGCGGCCAGATGGGCCGCGGGGTCGCCGCCCTCGGCCGCGAAGCGCACGGCGTCCTCGAGGTGCTCCGCCACCAGCCGCACGCCCTCGAGGGCGATGCCGTCGCACATCGGGTGGTGGCCGCGGGCCAGGAAGGCCTCGACCAGGTGGGTCAGCGCGTCGACGCCGGTGGCGGCCGTCAGGGCGGCGGGCAAGCCCAGCGTCAGCTCGGGATCGGCCAGCACCACCCGGGCGAGCAGCCGCGGATCGAAGATGATCTTCTTGGCGTGGGTGGCGTCGTCGCTCACGACCGCGCTGCGGCCCACCTCGCTGCCGGTGCCGGCGGTGGTGGGCAGCGCCACGAGGTAGGGCAGGGGCTGATCCACCGGTCGCGCGTCCGGCTTGCCGTCCTCGTAGTCGAAGAGGTGGCCGGGGTGACGCTGCATCAGGGCGATGGCCTTGGCCACGTCCAGCGCCGCGCCGCCCCCGACGGCGACGATCGCGTCGGCGTCGTGGGTCCGCGCGGCCACGGCGCCCGCGTCGACCTGGCTGACGACCGGGTTGCCCCAGACGCCGCTGAAGGTGGCGGTCGCGTGGTCGCCGGCCACCGAGGCGACCAACTCGGCGAACCAGGGCAGCTCGGCGACGCCGCGATCGGTGACGAAGAGGGGGCGGCGCACCGCCGCCTCGGAGAGCACCGCGGGCAGCATGTGGCGCGCGCCGGCGCCGAAGCGGACCGCGGTCGGGAAGCTGTACCGGACGATGTCGGTCATCAGATGATCTCCAGGTAACGCCGCAGCTCCCAGTCGGTCACCGCAGCGTGGAACTGACGCCACTCCCAGCGCCGCGACTGGGCGAAGTGATCGACGAACGCGTCTCCGAAGAGCGCGCGGGCCGCGGCCGAGCCTTCGAAGCGGTCGGTGGCCTCGTCCAGATCGCGCGGCAGCCGGGGGGCCTTCGCGGCGTATCCGTTGCCGACCACGGCCGCCGTGTCGAGGGGCAGCTTGTGCTCGATGCCCCAAAGGCCGGCGCCGAGCGCCGCGGCGATGCCGAGGTAGGCGTTCATGTCCGAGCCGCTGACGCGCGTCTCGAGGCGCGTCGACTTGGGGCCGCCCGGGATCACGCGCAGCGCGACGGTGCGGTTGTCCACGCCCCAGGTCGCGGTCGTGGGCGCCCACATGCCCTCGACCAGGCGCTTGTAGCTGTTCACCGTCGGCGCCATGAGCACCAGCAGCTCGGGCAGCAGCGCGAGCTGGCCGGCGAGGTAGTGGCGAAAGGTCGGGCTCATCCGGTCCGCCGCCGTGGCGTCGTCGAAGACGTTGGCCCCGTCGTGCCACAGGCTCTGGTGCATGTGCCCCGAGCACCCGGGGAGCTGCGCGTTCCACTTGGCCATGAAGCTGGCGACGATGCCGTGGCGGTAGGCCAGCTCCTTGACCGCGGTCTTGAACAGCACCCCGCGATCGGCGGCCTCGAGCGCGTCGCTGTAGAGGATGGCCGCCTCGTACACGCCGGGCCCGGTCTCGGTGTGCAGGCCCTCGACCGGGACGCGGAAGTCGGCGAGCAGCTCCATGATGTCGCGGAAGTAGGTCTGGTGGAGGCTGGCGCGCAGGACCGAGTAGCCGAACATGCCGGGCGTCAGGGGTGTCGGCGCGACGTAGCGCTTCTCGGCCAGCGTCGCGGGCGTCTCGGCGAAGTTGAACCACTCGAACTCGAGGCCGAACCGGGCGTCGTAGCCCAGGTCGGCCGCGCGCCCGATCACGCGCCGCAGGGTGCGCCGCGGGCAGATGGGCAGCGGCTCGCCGGCGGCGTCCGCGAAGTCGCCCAGGAGGAAGGGCGTGTTGTCCTCCCAAGGGATCTCACGATAGGTGCGCAGGTCGAGCTGGGCGACCGCGTCCGGGTAGCCCGTGTGCCAGCCGGTGTAGGTGGCGTTGTCGTAGCAGGCGTCGGCCGCGTCCCAGCCGAAGACCACGCTGCAGAAGCCGAACCCGCCGTCCAGCGCGGATCGCAGCTTGTCGAGGTGCAGGTACTTGCCGCGGAGGACCCCGTCGAGATCCGTGACGGCGACCTTCACCCGGCGGTGTTCGTGGCGCGCGATGGCGGTGAGCAGCTCCTCGGTCGAGGTGGGCAACGTCTTCATCGGCGGCTTCGTCTCCTCGGCGGGTGGGCGGGCGTCAGCATGGCTCAAGTCGCGGGCGCTGACCACGAGGAATCGGAGGATCCCAGCAGCGCCGCGCGGAGCGCCGCCGCGGCCGGCGGCAGCCGATCCAGCCCACGGTGCACGAGCCGCAGCGTGCGCCGGATGGGCGTGTTCGGGTGCGGCACCTCGACCAGGCGGCCGTCGGCCAACTCGCGCCCCACGGCCTGACGACTCACCAGCGCGACGCCGATGCCCGCGCGGACGTGCGCCTTGATGGCGGCGATGCCGCTCAGCTCCATGGCGACCGAACGATCCGGCAGGTGGCGCGCGACCAGATCGCGGGTCGAGGAGCCGGGCGGGAAGGTCACCAGCGGCGCGGTCGCGGCGTCGGTGCCCGGCGCCGCGATGAGGATCAGGGTGTCCTCGTACCAGGGCTCGCCCCGATCGCCGGCCCGAACGGCGAGGTCGATGAGCCCCTGCTCGAGCAGATCGAGCAGGGCGTCGGGGCTGCCCTCGCGGAGCTGGAAGCGCACGCGCGGGTGGCTCGCCCGGAAGGCGGCGAGGGGCTCGGGCAGCAGGTACGTGCACGCGGTGGCGCCGGCGCCGAGGCGCACCTCACCCTCCTCGACGCCCTCGATCTCGGCCACCGCGCGCCGCCCATCTTCGACCGCGGCGAGGGCCGCCCGGGCGTGGGGCAGCAGGGCCCGACCCGCGGCCGTGGGGCGCGCGCCG
>CALBMW010000833.1 GCA_937896275.1 uncultured Myxococcales bacterium | reverse complement strand
CGTCGTCGATGCCCAGATCGCGGGCCACCGCGCGAGCCGTCGTCTCACTGTCCCCGGTGAGCATCACGATGCGGATGCCTTCGGCGCGCAACGCGCGGATAGCCTCGGCTGTGCTCGCCTTGACCGGATCGGCCACGCCGACGAGACCGCCGAGCACGCCGTCGACGGCGACGAACATCACCGTCTGCCCCTCGGCCCGCAGCGTCTCGGCCCGCTCGGCCAGCGCGCCGACGTCGACGCCCTGCGCCTGCATCATCGCCCCATTGCCCAGCGCCACCTCGCGGCCGTCCACGCGCCCACGCACGCCCTTCCCGGTGACGGACTCGAAGCCCTCCGTCGCCGCGAGCGTCACGCCCCGGGCCTCGGCGCCCTGCACGATCGCCGCCGCCAGCGGGTGCTCGCTGCCCCGCTCGAGCGTCGCGGCGAGCCCCAACAGGCGCCCTTCGTCAAATCCTGCGGCCACCTCGACGCCCATCAGGCGTGGCTTGCCTTCGGTCAGCGTGCCGGTCTTGTCCACGACGAGCGTGTCCACCTTGCGCAGCACCTCGATGGCTTCGGCGCTCTTGAACAGGACGCCCATGCTCGCGCCCTTACCCGTCGCGACCATGATCGACATGGGGGTGGCGAGGCCCAGCGCGCACGGACAAGCGATGATGAGCACCGCGACCGCGGCGAGCAGCGCGTAGGTCATGCTCGGCTCGGGGCCGAAGACCGCCCACACGACGAAGGTCAGCGCGGCGGTCGCCACCACCGCGGGGACGAAGTAGCCTGCGACGACGTCGGCGAGCTTCTGGATGGGCGCGCGGCTGCGCTGCGCCTCGGCGACCATGGCCACGATGCGCGACAGGAGCGTCTCGGCGCCCACCTTGTCGGCGCGCATCACGAGCGCGCCCGTGCCGTTGATGGTCGCGCCAATGACCGCGTCGCCGGGCCCCTTCTCGACGGGGATCGGTTCGCCGGTGACCATCGACTCGTCGATGCTCGTCCCGCCCTCGAGCACCACGCCGTCCACCGGGACCTTCTCGCCGGGGCGCACGCGCAGCCGGTCACCCACCTGCACGGCGTCGAGGGGCACGTCCTCCTCGGTCCCGTCATCGCTCAGCCGACGCGCGCTCTTCGCCGCCATGTCGAGCAGCTGTCGAATGGCGGCGCTGGTGCGGCTGCGCGCCCGGAGTTCCAGCACCTGGCCCAGCAGGATCAACGTCACGATGACCGCGGCCGCCTCGAAGTACACCGCCACCTCGCCCGAGGCGTCGCGGAACGAAGGCGGGAAGACGCTCGGGAGCAGGGCGGCCACGACGCTGTAGACATAGGCGACGGTCACACCCAGGCCGATCAAGGTGAACATGTTCAGGCTGCGGTCGCGGATCGACCGCAGGGCGCGCACGTAGAAGGGCCAGGCCGACCACAGGCACACCGGCGTCGCGAGGGCCAGCTCCACCCACGTGCGCGTGCGCGCCGAGAGCAGCCTCGAGAGAGGCTGGCCGGGCAGCAGATCGCCCATGGCGACGAGCACCAAGGGCACCGTCAGCGCGGCCGCGAACCAGAGCCGCCGGCTCATGTCATCGAGCTCGGGGTTGCGCTCGGCTTCGTCGGCCGACGGCACCCTCGGTTCGAGCGCCATGCCGCAGATCGGACAACTGCCCGGAGCGTCCTGCGCGACCTCGGGGTGCATCGGACAGGTGTAGATGGCTCGCGGATCAGCGACCTGCGTCGGCGGCCGCGGCGACAGGTAACGCCCGGCGTCCGCGTCGAACTTCGCCATGCAGCCCGCCGAACAGAAACGGTAACTCACCCGGTCACGCAGCAGGCGATGGGGGCTGGACTCGGTGACTTCCATGCCGCAGACCGGATCCACGTAGCGATCCGTCCGATGCGGATGGCCGTGCTGCGGCGGCTGGTCGACGTCGTGGGCGTGATGAAGGCTCATGGGCGACTCCTCGGGCGCCGAGCGAGGCGGCGCGCCTGCAGCCGACCTGCATTCGTCGAGCCAGGGCGGGTCCCCATGGACACCCGTTTCCACAGCGCTCGGGGGGCGGACCGGATCGACCACATGTGACCCGTTGGGACACGGCGCGCCGTCCATGCCCGCAGCGTGCGGCGCTCGGCGCGAGCGCCCGATCGGCGCGGCTCGCTCGCGCGACGCCACGCGTGCGAAGATGCCTGGCGTCGTCTGAGGCCGAACGTCGGCGGATTGAACCCGATCCGTCCCACTCTCACCCTCCGGCACACCAAGTGCTAGGGCACCACCCGACCCGGCGGATGCCCGCCACCCCAATCACGGAGGATCGAGATGCGTTGCCTCTTCGCACTGTTGGCTTCTGCGCTCCTTGCGGGCTGCGGCGGATCGTCGACGAAGCCCGAAGCCATGAGCGCCCAAGGACACGAACAGGCCGCGCGCCGGGACGAGCGCTCCGCGGACACCGAACGTCGGGTCGGGGGTGTGCAGGTCGGCGACCGTGCGATCCCGAGCATCGCGGCCGCCGACGGATACGAGGCCCATGCGCGGGCTCATCACGAAGCCGCGCTCGCGCTGACCGAAGCGGAGCAGACCGCCTGCGCCGGGGTGGACGACGAGCACCGCGCGACGTGCCCTTTCCGCGCCCTGCGCTTCTCGGAAGCGCGAGCCACGGCGCGCGGCTACGAGGCGCGCTACTCCGTAGAGGACGCGAGCGCCCTCGAGGCCCACTTGCGGTGCCATCATGCTTTTGGCGCGCGCATGGGGCGCGAGGGCATGCCAGGCTGCCCGCTCTACCAGAAGGGGCTCAGCATCGCGGTGACGCCGGTGGACGGCGGCGCGCTGGTGCGCCTCGAGTCCGACTCGCCGGAAGTTCGCGCCGAACTCGGTCACATCTATGGCATCACGCCCGAAGCGCGCTAAGTTCGCCCGCGATCATCCGGAGGCTGACATGGCGCCCCGTCCCTGGAGAAGGTTGCTGCCGCTCGTCCTGCTGGCGCCGCTCGCGCTGGCCGGCCTGGCTCGCTCGCAGCCCCAGCCTGCACCAGAACAACAAGCGCAGCCCCTGCTGTCCGACGCCGACGCGGTGGCGGCCGCCGTGCTGCGCGCGAACCCCGAAATCGAGGCGCTCTCTGCGCACGTGCAGGCGATGGAACAAGGCGTGCCCCAGGCGGGCGTCTGGGCCGATCCCATGGTGGGCGTCGAGTACTCGAACATGCCTCTGACGGCGCCGTACCCAGGGGCGCACCCCATGGCCGGCGTCCAACTCCGCGTGAGCCAGGCGCTGCCCGCGCCCGGCAAGATCGGCGCCCGTCAGGCGCTCGCCCGGCAGCGCGTCACCGCCGACCGCTCGGCCATCCCGGTACGACAGAACGAGCTCGTGGCGATGGTGCGCACGCTCTATCACGAGTTGGCCCTGCACCGTCAGCTGGCCGAGGTGACCCGGCAACACATCGCCCTCGTCGAGCAGCTCAGCGACGTGGTGCAGATCGCCTACGAGGTCGGCCGCGCCGCCCAGCACGAGCTGATGCAGCTCCAGGTGTTGGCCGATCGCCTCCGCGACGATCTGGAGGATCTCGGCCAGCGGGAGCGGTCCAGCCTCGCGCGCCTCAACGCCGCGCTGCATCGCAACGAGGGGGGGCCGATCGAGACGCCCGCCCAGACGGCCCTGCCGGAGCTCGCTCCTTCGCTCGACGCGTGGGTCCGTCGCGTGCAGGCCGATCAACCCGAGCTGGCGCGCTTCGTCGAGGCCGCGAAGGTCGAAGGCGTCGCGGCCGACCGGGCGGACGCCGAGCGTCACCCCGACGTGACGCTCACGCTGGGTTACCGGGTGAGGCGCGCGACCGAGATGGGTGACGCCGGCGAGGACTTCGTCACGCTCGGCGCCCAGATGCCGCTGCCCTGGCTGTGGAACGACGAGCGCTGGGGTGCCAGGCCGCCCAGCACCGCGCCGCCCGTCGGGCGCTCGAGGCGAGCCGCGACGCGTTGGCCGACGCGCTCCGGGGCCGGGTCGACGCCGCGCTCGAACGCTTCCGCCGGTCGCGCGACAAGACCGAGCGTTACGAGGAGACCCTGATCCCCGAGGCCCACCGCGCCCTCGACTCGACCTTCGCTGCCTACCGCGTGGGGCGCGCCGACTTCGGATCGGTCTACCAGGCAGAGCTGCTGCTGCTGGATCTCGAGCGCGCCGTGCGCATGGCGCGCAGCGAGGCCGCGCGCGCCGCGGTCGAGGTGGAGATGCTCGCCGGCGCCTACGTGCCGGTGACGGAGGAGGAACGATGAAGACCGTCCTGCGCTCGATGCTGGTGGGGGCGGCCGGCCTGCTCGCGACGCTCGGCCCGCCGACAGGGCTGCTGGGGATCGGCTTCGACGCGCTCGCCCAGGAGCCGGCGGCCCAGGATGCCTCCCCCACCAAGGCGTTGGACCCCGCGCACACGCTCTACACCTGCCCCATGCACCCCCAGGTGATGCAGGCGGAGCCCGGCGCCTGCCCCATCTGCGGCATGGCGCTCGTCCCGGCCGACGCCCCCCCGAAGGCTCCGCCGGGCGGCCGCGCGGCCCCGAAGCCACCGCGCAAGATCCTCTACTGGGTGGCGCCCATGGATCCGAGCTATCAGTCCGACAAGCCCGGCAAGTCTCCCATGGGCATGGACCTGGTGCCCGTCTACGAGGAGGGCGGCGGCAGCGCCGTGACCATCGATCCGGTCGTGGTGCAGAACATGGGCGTGCGGGTCGCCATCGTGCAGCGTCAGGACCTCGCCCGACGCGTCCGCACCGTGGGCACCGTCGAGGTCGCCGAGGACCAGCTCTCGGTCGTGAACCTGCGCTTCTCGGGCTGGATCGAGCACCTCCGGGTGAGCGAGACCGGCGTGCTGGTGAAGCGCGGCGACGCCCTGTTCGACGTCTACTCTCCCGAGCTGGTGAGCGCGCAGCAGGAGTATCTCATCGCGGCGCGCACAGGACCCGTGGACTCGCCCTTGGCCGTGAGCGCGCGCCGTCGGCTCGAGCTGCTCGGCGTGTCGGGCAGCATCATCGACCACCTGCGCCGGGACGGGAAGCTGCGCGCGCACCTGACCATTCGCGCGCCGCGCAGCGGCTATGTCATTCACAAGAGCGTCGTCGAGGGCGCGCGCGTGGCCGCCGGCGAGGACATCTATCGCATCGCCGATCTGTCCAAGGTGTGGGTCGAGGCCGAGGTCTACGAATTCGACGCCCCCTTCGTCAAGCTGGGCGCCGCGGCGCGCGTCTCGCTCAGCTTCGCGCCCGGTCGGGCCCGCGACGGTGTCGTCTCGTACGTGTACCCGACGCTCAACCCGCGCAGCCGAACGCTCCGCGTCCGCATCGAGCTCTCCAACGAAGGGCTGGAGCTGAAACCGGGTGCGTTCGCGTCGGTCGACATCGAGGCCGAGAAGCAATCGCAGGTGCTCGTGGTACCCACCGAGGCCGTGCTGCACTCGGGCACCCGCGACCTGGTGTTCGTCGCGCTCGGACGGGGGCGCTTCGAGCCCCGCGAGGTGACGTGCGGGCTCACCGGGACCGGCAACCTGACCGAGATTCGCCAGGGCCTCGACGAGGGCGAACGCATCGTCACCAGCGGCCAGTTCCTGCTCGACTCCGAGAGCCAGCTCCGTGAGGCCGTGCAGAAGATGCTCGACGCGCGTCTCGAGGCGAAGCGGGCGCAGGCCCCCGCGCCCGCGTCGCAGGGATCCGGGTCGGGGTCGGCGGCGTCCCCCGAGGGAGGCGCTCACGAGGATCACGCCGACACCTACTGGACCTGCAGCATGCACCCGCAGGTCGTACAGGACGACCCGGGGACCTGCCCGATCTGTGGCATGGACCTCGTCGAGAAGAGGCGCTGAACATGGTCGCCTGGATCATCGAACGCTGCGTCCGTAACCGCCTGCTCGTCCTCATCGTGACCGGCATGGTGTCCCTCGGTGGCATCTGGGCGCTGACGCAGACCCCGATCGACGCCATCCCCGATCTGTCGGACGTGCAGGTCATCATCTCGACGGACTTCCCAGGCCAGGCACCCCAGGTCGTCGAGGATCAGGTCACCTATCCGTTGACCACCGCGATGCTCGCGGTGCCCTTCGCGCGGAACGTTCGGGGCTACTCCTTCTTCGGCCTGTCCCTCGTGTACGTGATCTTCGAGGATGGCACCGACCTCTACTGGGCGCGCTCGCGCGTGCTCGAGTACCTCAACTTCGCCAGCGGCCGACTGCCCCCGGGGCTGTCGCCCCAGCTCGGCCCCGATGCCACCGGGGTGGGCTGGATCTACGAGTACACGCTGAGCGACTTCAGCCCGCGGGCGGCCGTGCTGCGGGCGAAGCTGGACCGGGACGCCAATGGCATGGTGGACCGCCACGAGCTGCCCGAGCCCGCGGAGCGCGGAGAAGCGCAGGGCGAGCCGGTGCGCATCTACAGCGCGGCCCAGCTCGCGGATCTGTTCAGCGTCGAGCACCCGCCGCCCCCTGAGACCCCCGCGAGCTTCGTGGCGGACTCCACGCGGTACATCGTCGACGCCTTCGATCGGGACGTCGACGGCCGGATCAGCGACGACGAACTCTACCGGGCCGCGAACTTCGCGGGGCTCGATCTCGCCAAGCTGCGATCGCTCCAGGACTGGTATCTGCGCTATCAGCTGATGAGCGTTCCGGGCGTCAGCGAGGTGGCCTCGGTGGGCGGCTTCGTGCAGCAATATCAGGTCGAGGTCGATCCCGAACGGCTGCGCGCCTTCGGCGTCTCGCTCGCGCAGATCAAGCACGCAATCAGCCGCAGCAACATCGACGTGGGTGGGCGCCTCGTCGAGATGGGCGAGACCGAGTTCATGGTGCGAGGCATGGGCTACATCCGGTCCCTCGACGATCTGAAGGTCGTGCCGGTGGGCGTGGACGCCGCGACGCACACGCCCATCCTCCTGGCGCAGTTGGCCGACATCCACCTCGGCCCCGAGCTGCGCCGCGGCCTCGTCGAGATGAACGGCCAGGGTGAGGTGGTCACCGGGGTCGTGATCATGCGCTTCGGCGAGAACGCGCTGGCGGTCATCGACGCCGTGCGAGCGCGCCTCGAGTCCCTGAAACGCGGCCTGCCGCCCGGCGTCGAGGTGCACGTCTCCTACGATCGCGCGGGGCTGATCCACCGCGC
>CALBMW010000832.1 GCA_937896275.1 uncultured Myxococcales bacterium | reverse complement strand
TGTCGGCGCCCCGCAGTGTCGGCGCCCCGCAGTGTCGGCGCCCCGCAGTGTCGGCGCCCCGCAGTGTCGGCAGCCGCGGCATCGGCGCCTCACAGTAGAGGCGTGCAGCTCGGACCCAACGAGGGCCCGTCGCCAATCTCAGTCGGCTACGCAACGCGCGTGCCACCCATCGGTCTGGCGTCCCCCCCTTGAACTTGGTCCGCCGCGCCGAAATGGACCCTAACAACTTTTCATAGGGGTGACAATTCGCGTCACGCCCAAAAGTTGCACGTCCAGCGACGCTCGGTGTGGCCCGCTCGACCCGGATCGACGGCCCCGCAGGCACCTCCAGAAACACGAAAGCCGGCCCTAGGGCCGGCTTTCGCTTCGACGATTCATCCCCGAAAGGGCGAGTCGCTCACCACCAGAAGGTCATGCCCCAGCGCAGGGTCGTGTCGAAGATCACGAACGCGCTGCCATCGGGGGTCGCCAGGTTGCCGAGGGCGTTGCCCTCCTTGGGGGCGAACTGCAGCGAGATGCCGGTCTCGGCGTGCAGGGAGATGTGCTTGTTGGGGAACCAGTACACGCGGGTCGGGATGTCGATGCCGAACTGCGTGACACCGTCGAGCGCGTCGTCACCCTTGAGCGTCGGGGCGACGCCGTTGGCGATGGCGATGCGGCCGCCGATCGTCCACGCGGCCTCTTCCGCGCGCAGGGCCTGGAAGTGGGCGCCGAGGCCGATGGCCAAGTCGCGACCCATGCCGTCGTTGTCCTTGGGGCTGTCGAGGGTCACGCCCAGCATGCCCTCGAGGAACAGGTTGCCGAGGCCATAGTTGAAGGCGATGCCGTTCGCCCCGTTGATGCTCTCGGCGTATCCGAGACCCTTCTTGCCGTTCAGATCAACCGCATGGGCGGCGCTGACGGTGAAGGCAGTCGCGAGAAGGGCCAATACAACCACGCGAATCCGGGACATTCGTGCTCCTCCGTTGAAATCTGGCCCCGAAGTCACTGTAGGACGGGGGCCGTTGCGATCCCGCCTGCCGGGATCAGGTTCAAAAGTTCGCGTACTTTAACTCCCCCGCTGCGCATGTAAAGGAAAAACCACGGGGCCCGGTCGGTGCCGGACACTTGATTTCACACCGCTTTTCTCGGGGGTACCTGGAAGGACCGAAACTACTTTTCGGTCAGAATGACGATCGGTCGCGCCGCAGGTCTCCGCGTGCGCCGATTGACACCCGCGCGGGCCTGCCTTAATCAGGGCGCCATGCGCCGCGCCTCACACTTCACCGAGCTCACGGCGCCCCCCCAGGGCGCGGTGGTCACGATAGGCAACTTCGACGGCGTCCACCGCGGGCATCAGGCGCTGCTGGCCCTCGCGGTGGAGCGAGCGCGAGCCACGGGAAGGGTGCCCACCGTCCTGACCTTCGAGCCGCATCCGGTGCGCGTTTTGGCGCCGGATCTCGCGCCGCCGCTGATCTGCACGCTGGAGGACAAGCGCGCGCTGCTCGCTGCGCGAGGGATCGAGCTGCTGCTGGAGCAACGCTTCGACCCCGCCTTCGCGGCGCTCAGCCCCGAGGCCTTCGTCCGCACGGTCCTGGTCGATCACCTGGGGGCGCGGGCGGTGGTGGTCGGCTACGACTTCACCTTCGGCGCGCGACGTGCCGGCACGACCGTGACGCTGGCGCAACTCGGCGACCGGCTCGGCTTCGATCTCGATGTCCTGGCGGCGCGGGCGGTCGGCGAAGGTCTCGTCGCCTCGTCCACGCGCGTTCGTGCCTTCGTCCTCGAAGGCAAGGTGCGCGGGGCCACCCTCGTGCTGGGACGCCCGTTCCATGTCAACGGCGTGATCGCGCGCGGCCAGCAGCGCGGGCGCCTGCTCGGCTTCCCCACGGCGAACCTGGCCACGGACAGCGAGCTGCTCCCTCGGCGCGGCGTGTACGCCTGCTGGCTGGACTGGGGGGAAGGCGCGCGCCCTGCGGTGGCCAACATCGGCTTCAATCCCACGTTCGGCGACGGTCCCGGGCAGCCCACCGTCGAGGCGCACGTCATCGATGCGGCAGGCCTCGACCTCTACGGGCGGCCATCACGGCTGTACTTCGTGGAGCGGCTGCGCGATGAGCAGAAGTTCGACGGCGCCGACGCGCTGGCCCGCTGCATCGCGCGCGATCGGGACGTCGCGCGTGGTCTGCTGGCGGTCGAGCAGCCGCCGTGCTTCCCCTGACGCCGCGCGGTCACGCCCCGATGCCCCCGCCTCACCTGCGGGCCGGCCTGGTCGGCCACCCAGTGGCCCACAGCCGCTCGCCCGCGCTCCACGCGGCCGCCGCCGCGGCCGTTGGTTGGACCGTGGACTACCCACTGCTGGACGTCGAAGCGTCGGCGCTCGCCGCAACGGTCGCGCGGTGCCAGCGCGAGGGCCGCGCCGGGCTCAACGTGACCCTGCCTCACAAGCGCGCGGCTTGTCGGCTCGCCGACTCGCTGACCCACGCAGCCGCCACCACGCAGGCCGTCAACACCCTGATCTTCGGCCCCGACGGCGTTCGCGGCGACAACACCGACGTCGAGG
>CALBMW010000831.1 GCA_937896275.1 uncultured Myxococcales bacterium | reverse complement strand
AGGGCGGCGGCGGCTCGGGCGGCGGCTGGGGCAATGACCCGGGCTCGGCGCCGGGCGGTGGCTTCGACGACGACCCGATCCCCTTCTGATCCCCTCCCAGGTGGGCGTCGCGAGCACGCGGCGCCCACGTCGAGGCCCTCATGTTTTTCGACCGCTTCGATCCTTCCGACATCGATCCGCGGCACCTGGTGGGCCGTGAGAAGGACCGCCGCTGGCTGACGGAGTTGCTCGCGCGCTACCTGGGCCTCGGGGGCGAGCCGGTGGGTCGCGCGGTCTGCGTGTCGGGCGAGAAGGGCGTGGGAAAATCGATCCTCACGCGCGCCGTCCTCGAGGATCTCAAGCAGACCTTCTCGTCGCGCACCCTGTTCCTGGCCGTCGACTGTCGCTCGTGCCACGAGCGCCGCGGCGTGCTCTCTGCGATCGCGAACGAGGTGGTGCGCGAGCTCGACTCGCTGCGCCGCGCCACGGCGGTCGTGCCCGAGCCGCTGATGGCGACCGCCCAGCTGCTCAGCACCGTGGCGCGCTTCGACGACGTCGAGCTCAAGATGGCCCACGAGCAGGTGCGCCAGTTCAAGGCGGCGGCCGAGCTGGGCGGCAGCCGCGCGCTGCTCGGCGTGCTCAAGCTGCAGTTCGGCCTGTCGGTCGAGTTGACCGAGAAGCAGTCGCAGAGCCTGAGCGGCGTCATTCGCTTCGACGATCAGGGGCTGTCGGCTGCGCTCGACGCGTTGTTTCGCGACATCCGCGCCCAGGACTTCGACGTCGTCCTCTACATCGACAACATCGACGAGCTTCGGCACGAGTACCGCACCGACGAGCTGCGCGAGAAGGTGAGGCGCGACGTCGAGGGCATCCTGTCGCTCACGCGCTCGCCCATCGGCCTCGTGCTGAACGTTCGTACCTATTACTCGGGCGTGGTGCCCCGCGAGATCTCCAACCGGCGGGTGCTGCGGCCCCTGCAGGCCAACGTGCTGCTCGAGGTGCTGGCGCACCGGGTGGCCGAGGAGCGCGCCGACGTCCGGGAGGCCCTCGGCACGGGCCCGGGGGCCGCGACCGTGGCGGCCCTGGCCGCGGCAGCGCCCACGACGCTGGCCTTCCTGCGCTGGGTGAAGTTCCTCTTCGAAGAGGATCACCTCGCTGCGGGGCGCCTGCGCGCGGGCTTCGCCGACTTCCTCGAGAGTTACTACGCGACCGTCGAGATCGAGACCCTGCGGGCCCTGGCCGTGGTCTTCCCCGCGCCGCACCAGCTGGTGCCGATGAACGACGTGCTCAGGGCCTGCGGCGAGAATCGCGCGGTCTTCGAGCAGATGCAGGATCGCCAGGTGGTGCTGCCCGGGGACTTCTGGAACCCCACGCGCTTCGCGCTCGATCCCGAGCTGTACTTCATGCACCCCGCCACCGAGCTGGACTGAGCGCCCCGTGTGGCTCCTGCCGCTGACCTTCGGCCCCACGCACACCGATCTGCCGCCCGGGCGCTACCTGGTGCCCTGGCACCACCGGCCCTCCTATGTGTCGCGATTGGCGGGCCTGCTGGCCTACCTCGTGCCCGACATCACGCACCGCGTCGAGGTGCCGTGGGGCGCCTTGCCGCTGCCGGCGAACCAGGGCCTGGTCGGGGCGGAACGGGTGCTCGTGGTGCTGCGGGTGCCCAAAGGTGTGCCCCACGCCGAGGCGGACGCGCGGCTGGCGGCGTTGGGCGGCCGCTACCAGATCGTGCAATTCGCCGACGCGCAGGCGTCCGGCTACGGCTGGCAGGAGAAGCTCAAGGAGCCCGTCAGCAGCCTGATCCGACGCAACGTGGGGCGGCCCGAACACCCGCTCGCGGCGATGAACGTCGGCGCGCTGCCGCTCGCGGCGGCCGCGCGGCTCACCAGTGACGTCATCGAGATGCTCGACTTGCTGCGCGACGCGGTGGAGCACCGGCTGCACTTCGCGCAGCACGGCGTCGACGCGTCGGCGTATCAGCACAGCCTGAAGGTGGTCGCGGGGCGACGGCTCGCCAAGCGGCTGGCCGAGGTGCCCCAGGCGGCGAGGGCCGAGGCGCTGACCGTCCTGCTGGCGGGCCGCAAGCGCCTGGAACAATTGGATGATTCACTGCCGGGCGGCCTGTCGCTGCGGGCGGTGGGGCTGGCCTGGGTCGCGGGGCCGGACGTGAGCCTCGGGCCGCTGGGGCGCAGGCTGGAGGACGCGGTGGTGCGCGGGGCCTTCCTCGACGCCCTGCCCAAGGACGCCTTGACCGAGCGGATGCGGCGCTTCCTGCCCGAGGTCGACTCGGGGCTGCGGCGCTTCCGCGCGGGTCCGGGGGGGGCGGCCGAGGCGGCCACTCCGCGCAGCGGCGATCGGCTTTGGACCGAAGTGGGGCGGGCGCTGCGGGGGCTGCTCGGGGCGGTGACCGGCGACGGGCTGGTGTTGAGCCAGGCGCTCGATCTGCTGGACCACCTCACGGCCACGCCCGGCTACCTCGCCGCCTTGCCCGACGACACTGCCGAGCACGCGGTGGTCATGCTGCGCGCGCTCGAGCGCATGCGGCCCCAGGACGGCGTGGCGGCCAGCCTTCGGCCCCAGTTGACGTGGTTGCTGCGCTTTCACGCCAGCCGGGGCGCGGGACGGATCGAGGAGCGGGAGCTTGCCTGGGCGGGGCTCTTCGCAGAGGTCGACGACGCCGCGCCGCCCGCGTCGCGCCTGGCCTGCGCCGCGACCACGGCCGACCTGGCCTGGGATCTGGTGGGCGCCGCCGGCGATCGCGAGACCATCGAGCGGGCCCGCGCGCTGTGCGAGGAGGCCTTGGTCCGCACCCCGTCGCGGACGGCGACCGAGGCCTCGCTGCTGGGCGTGCTCGCGCACCTGCACGCCAACCGTGGCGAGCCGACCCAGGCGCTGGCGCTGCACCACCGACGACAGGCGATCTACGAGGGCCTGGGCGCCCGGCGCGAGGCGGCGGTGACCTCCGCGCGCGTGGCCCGCATCCTCGCCGCGCAGGGCGATCTGGACGAGGCGCTCCGGCTGCACGCGCAGGCCCTCGAGACGCTCACCGAGTTGGGGGCCGAGCACGACCGGGCGGTGTCCTTGGGCGACGTCGCGCGCATCAAGGCGGGCCGGGGCGAGGTGGACGAGGCGCTGCGTTGCCACCGCGAGCGGCTGGCCACCTTCGAGAAGCTCGGCGCGCGGCACAGCGCGGCCATCGCGAAGGGTGACGTGGCCCGCCTGCTGGCGTCGCGGGGCGAGC
>CALBMW010000830.1 GCA_937896275.1 uncultured Myxococcales bacterium | reverse complement strand
GCGCCCCCGGCCGAGGCGGGGATCAGCCTCGCGCGCTGGGCCGGGCTCGGCGGCGTCGGCCTCGCCCTGCTGCTGCTCGCCGCGTGGTTCTATGCCGAGAGCACGCGCGAGATTCGCCGCGCAGCGCAGCGCGTGAGCTTCGTCAATCAGGTGAGCCACGAGCTGAAGACGCCGCTCACGAATATCCGCATGTACGCGGAGTTACTCGAAGAAGAGATCATCGACGCCGACGAGAAGGCGGGGCGCTACGTGGGCATCATCGTGGGCGAGAGCCAGCGCCTGAGCCGCCTGATCGCCAACATCCTCACCTTCGCGCGGCACCAGCGCGACACGCTCAGCGTGCGACCGACGCCGCGCGTCGTGGACGAGGTCGTGCGCGAGGTGCTCGATCAGTTCGGCCCCTCGCTGCAGGCCGCGGGGCTGAGCGCGCGCTTCGAGGCGGGCGCGCCGGGCCGGGTTCAGGTCGACGCGGACGCGCTGGGCCAGATGTTGGGCAACCTGCTCAGCAACGTCGAGAAGTATGCCGCGCGGGGTGGCCGGGTCGAGGTACACACGACCCAGGCGGACGGTGACACGACGCTGACCGTGCGGGACTTCGGCCCCGGCATCCCCAAGGTCGCGCGCGCGGCGGTGTTCGAACCCTTCCGACGACTGAGCAACGCGCTCAGCGACGGCGTGACCGGCACCGGCATCGGCCTGGGCATCGCGCGCGAGCTGGCCCGCCTGCACGGCGGGGATCTGGTGCTGCTGCCGGCCGAATCGGGGGCGCTGTTCCGACTGACCCTGCGGACGAAGGAGGCGTGATGAAGGTGCTGGTGGCCGAGGACGATCCGCATATCCGCGCGGGCCTGGTCGAGATCCTCGCGGCCGAAGGCTACGGCGTGATCGAGGCGGGCGACGGGGTCTCGGCCCTGGCGCGCTTCAGGGCCGACCGGCCCGACTTCGTGCTGCTCGACATCATGATGCCGGGCCAGAACGGCTACGACGTGCTGCGCGCCATCCGTCGCGACGACGCGGCGGTCCCGGTGGTGTTCGTCAGCGCCAAGTCCGAAGAGATCGACCGCGTGCTGGGCCTCGAGCTGGGCGCGGACGACTACATCCAGAAGCCCTTCGGCGTGAAGGAGGTCATCGCGCGCATCCGCGCCGTCCACCGGCGCTGCCTGCGCACCGGCTCCGCGCCGGCGGTCGCGACCTTCGCGCTGGGCGATCTGGAGGTGTCCCCGGCCGAGCTGCGCGCGCGGCGCGGCGACGCGACCATCGACCTCAGCCTGCGCGACGTGCAGATCCTCGACCTCCTGTATCGCGAGCGCGGGCGGGTGGTGGATCGCGAGGCCTTCTTCAACACCTGCTGGGGCTACGACCACGTGCCGAACAGCCGCACGCTGGAGCAGCACATCAGCAAGCTGCGCAAGCGCGTCGAGGTCGATCCGAAGAACCCGGTGCTGATTCGAACGGTGCACGGGGTGGGCTATCGGTACGAGGGGTAGGAGGGTGTATCGCTCCGGACGGGACGCTGGTAGCGTGCCCGCGAGGAGGTTCGACCATGCCCTTCGACTGGATGAACGCGCCCGTGATCCCCGACGCCGCCGCCTTCCGTGGGCAGGCCGAGCGCGCGCTGCGCGGCAAGGCGCGCCTGCTGTACCGCCTGGGCTACGACGCGGCCTACGCGGCCGGGCGCTGCAAGGCCGATCTGGCCTGGGAGTATGAGATGAGCGGGCCGGCGCCCCTCGACGAGGCGGCGGTCGAGGCCCTGGTCGACGCGGTCTACGATCGTGAGAGCTCGGGCACCGCCGCGCCCGTCGCCGGGATCGAGGCGAAGGCCAAGACCAAGGCGGGGAGCGCGGGACCGGCCGCACGCCGGCGCAAGAACCGCGCCTGACTCGCTCCGCGCTCATGGGCACACCTCCACTGGACGTCGTCCCCGACGGGGCGCCCCTCTTCCGCGGCTGACCGGCAAAGCGCGGCGCGAGGGGCATCGACCTCCGGCGTCGTGGTAAAGGCGCCGTCCGGAAGGGAGTTCGACGCGTGCGGCACCAAGCTCTGTTCGTGGCGATGGCATTCACACACCTGCTCGGCTGCGACGACGGCGCGGACACGCCCGACGCCACCGCGCCCGACGCCGAGCCGCCGCTCTCGTGGAGTCCGGCCTTCGACGCCACGCCGCACGGCGCCTTCCTGAGCGCGTGGGGCGCGGGCCCCGACGACATCTGGACGGTGGGCGGCCAGCCCGAGCGGGGCGTGGCCTGGCACTTCGATGGCGCCACCTGGGGGCCGGTCGAGGATCTGCCCGAGGTGCCCCTGGTGAACTGGGTTCACGGGGTCGGCGGCCACCTGTTCCTCGCGTGCAACGACGGCATCGTGCTGCACCGGGACGGCGCGGGCGCGTGGGAGCGCCAGGACACCGGCGAGACCCAGCCGCTGTGGGGCATCTGGGCCGCGGCCCCCGACGATGTGTGGGCGGTGGGCGGCGACGCGAACCGGCGCGAGGGGGCCGATCCGGTGCTCGTGCACGGCGATGGATCGGGTTGGCGGCGCGCCGAGATGCCGATCCTCGATCGAGAGGTCAAGGCCCTGTTCAAGGTCTGGGGCACGGGCCCCGGCGACGTGCACGCGGTCGGCGCGCGGGGGGTGGCGCTGCATTGGGACGGCGCGGGCTGGCGGCAGGCGCTCACCGGCACGGCCAACGATCTCATCAGCGTGTGGGGGCGCGCCCCCGACGACGTGGTGGCGGTGGGTGGCCGGTCGAACGGGGTCGTCGCGCGCTGGGACGGGGCCGGCTGGACGAGCATGACGTTGGAGACAGAGCCGGGGCTGAACGGCGTCTGGATGGACGCCGAAGGCAGGTCATGGCTCGTGGGTGACAAGGGGCGCGTCCTGCGTCTGACGCCGGGGGGCTTCGAGGCCGCCCGCGAAGAGAGCAACACCCGGACGCTGCTGCACGGCGTCTGGGGAACCGGTACGGGCCACCGCGTCGCGGTCGGCGGTACCCTCACGGCGAGCCCCCCTTGGGCGGGCGTCGCGATCGAGGTGGGTCGATGACGAGATGGACACTGGCCCTGCTGGCGCCTTGGGTGCTCGCGGCGTGCGACGACGGCTCATCGTCGGCGGCGACCCCCGACGCGGGCCTCGCCGAGGGCATCTTCGGTTTGCAGGGCGAGATTCGCCCCTCGGCCACGGCCGAGCAGCGCGCCACCTTCGAGCGCGGCGAGCAGGTGGCCCGCAAGCGGTTCGGCACGGCGGAGGGCCTCGGCCCCAAGTTCAACGTGACCTTCTGCGCGGCCTGCCACGAGAAGCCGGTGACGGGCGGCGCCGCGGGGCGCTACCGCGACTTCTACATCTACGGCCAGGAGACCGCCGAGGGCACCTTCCTGCCGGGCGGCGACCGGAGCGGCATCCTGGCGGCCTACTCGGTGGGCGACGGCGATCGGTACCGACCCATGCCCGAGGCAGGGACCAACGTGTACGCGCTGCGCAACCCGATCCCATTCTTTGGGGTGGGGTTGATCGCCGAGCTGCCCGAGGAGGCCATCCTGGCCAACGCGGACGCCGACGACGCCGACGGCGACGGCATCAGCGGACGGCCCAACTACGATCGCGGCTTCGTGGGCCGGTTCGGCATGAAGGCCCAGACGGTGAGCATCGAGGGCTTCATCCGTGGGCCGCTGTTCAACCACGTCGGCCTGACCAGCGATCCGCTCACGCCCGACCTGCAGGCCCAACTGCCCGTGGCCTCGGTGGCGGCGGATCGCGTGGACGCGTTGAGCCGGGCGCGCGCCCTGACCGACGCCTCGGGGCTCGAGCAGCGCGACTTCCACCAGGCGGCGGCGCCGGCCATGCCGCTCATGGACGACGACGACGTGGCCGATCCCGAGCTGGTCGCGCAGGACCTCTTCGACCTGGTGAGCTGGTCGATGCTGCTCGCGGCGCCCGCGCCCGGTGCCAGCACCGAGGCTAGCCTTCACGGGCGCGAGGTGTTCGCCGACGCCGGCTGCGCGAAGTGTCACGTACCTACGTTGGTGGGCCCGCGCGGCGCGCTGCCGATCTTCAGCGACCTGCTGCTGCACGACATGGGCGCCGATCTGGCCGATGGCGTCGTGCAAAACGTCGCGACGGGCAGCGAGTTCCGCACCTCACCGCTGTGGGGCGTGGACGTGGTGGGCCCCTTCCTGCACGACGGCCGGGCCGACACGCTCGACGAGGCCATCCGCGCCCACGCGGGCGAGGGGCAGGCCTCGCGCGAGGCCTATGAGGCGCTCTCGGACGACGACCGCGGCGACGTGCTGGCCTTCCTCGACAGCCTGGGCGCCGACGACGAGAAGACCGACGGCCTGATCCCGGTCGGCGCGCCCATCGAGGACGTCGGCGCGCCCGGCGGACCCCAATTTCCGCTGTTGCCCGACGAGCAGGCGACCTTCCGCGCGGGTCGTTCGGTCTTCGACCGCGACCGTCCCATCGCCGAGGGCATGGGCCCGCGCTTCAACGGTGACTCCTGCCGCGCGTGCCACTTCGACCCGGTGGTCGGCGGCGCGGGGTCGATGGGCGTCAACGTCATGCGCTTCGGCATGCGCGACGCGGACGGCGCCTTCGGCACGCCGGCCGGCGGCACGGGCCTGGCGAAGCTCGCCACCTTCGACGCGACCCGCGTGCACGGCGAGTCCGGCACCATCTTCGAGATGCGGCAGCCGCCGACGACGCTGGGCATCGGCGCGCTCGACCGCGTGCCGCCCGAGGCCATCCTGGCCAACGCCGATCCGACCGACGCGGACGGCGACGGGGTGCGGGGGATCGCCCACGTGCTGCCGGGTGACGATCGCATCGGGCGCTTTGGCTGGAAGGCGCAGGTGCCGAGCGCGGCCGAGTTCGCGCGCGACGCGCTGACCAACGAGATGGGCCTGACGCTGCCCGCGGTCCTTGGCCTGACCTACGGCGCGCTGACCGACGATGACGGCACGCCCGACCCCGAGATCGACGGCGCGCAGATCGACGCGCTGGTCTTCTACATCACCAGCCTCGCGCCGCCGGCGCCCAAGAAGGCGGTCCTGCCTGGGCGGGCGATCTTCGAGCAGATCGAGTGCGACGCCTGCCACATCCCGCGCTTGGCAGGGCTCGACAGTGAGGCCGACGCCTACACCGATCTGCTGTTGCACGCGGTGGGTCAGGCCGACCGCCCCGGCATCGTCGACGGGCTGGCCAGCGAGGCGCACTTCCGGACGCCGCCGCTGTGGGGGCTGAGCGACACGGCGCCCTACCTGCACGACGGCGCCGCGGCGACGGTCGAGGCTGCCATCCGGGCGCACGAGGGCGAGTCCGAGGCCAGCCGGCAGGCCTTCGAGGCGCTCGACGAGGCCGGGCGCGCGACCCTGCTGGACTTCCTCGGGAGCCTGTGAGGTTGGGGGGTGGCATCGGGCCGGCCCCTTTTCGTATCGTCGCGGCCAAGAATCGCTCCGGGAGCCCCTCATCATGCGCATCGCTCCGATCTTCGCGGTCGCCCTGTTTCCCGCGGCTCTGCTGCTGACCGCCTGTCACCCGGGCGGGGGCGGCGGACCCTGCACGCCCGGCCAGGTGATCAACTGCCCCTGTGCGCAGGGGGGGCAGAGCACGCAGGTCTGCCAGCAGGACCAGCGCTACGGCGCCTGCCAGTGCGGCGGCGACGGGGCCGGGGGCCAGATCGGGGGCAACGGCGACGGCGGCGTGACGCCCGGCGCGGGCGGTGCCCCGGGGGCGGGGGGGTGCCCGG
>CALBMW010000829.1 GCA_937896275.1 uncultured Myxococcales bacterium | reverse complement strand
CCTCGGCCCGGCTCACCGGAGGCCCTCGCAGCCACCACGCCCGATGCAGGCGCGCAGGTCGCCGCGGCGCCCGACGCGAGCGTCAGCGCCGAGGCGATCGCGCTGCCTCCCCAGCCCGAGGGGCGCGTGGCGGTGACGGGTGGCATGGTGCCCATCGGCCTGACGCCCGCGGCCGCCGAGCGTCTCGTCGCCCTCTGCCGCGCGCAGGACGGCTTCGACCCCGCGGCGTGCGCCCCCGAGGCCTTCGCCCCCGAGGTCGGCCCCGGCACCGTGAACGTCGCGCCCTTCGCCCTCGACCGCCTCGAGGTGTCCCAGGAGGCCTACGGCGCGTGCCGCAAGGCCGACAACCACTGCAAGAACCTCAGGCTCTTCTGGGAGCTCGACGCCCAGCCCGCCACGGGCGTGACCCAGGCGATGGCCGCCACCTTCTGCGCCTTCCGCGGCGGCCGCCTGCCCACGGTCGAGGAGCTCCTGCGGGCTGCGCGTGGGTCCGGCGCGGGCACCTTCCCCTGGGGTGAGCAGCCCCCGGATCGCGACCGCGCGAACGCGGGCAAGATCGGCGCGCGCGGGCGGGTGGGCGATCCGGCCGACGGCTACAAATACCCTGGGCCGGTCGGGCGCTACGCCGCGGGCGCGAGCCCCTTCGGCGCGCTCAACCTCGCGGGCAACGTGCGGGAGTGGACCGCGACCGAGCGCGGCGGGGGGGCCGCCGTGGTCGGCGGGGGCTGGCGTACCTTGCCGCACGATCTGCGGGTCACGCGGATCGAGGTGCTGCCCCGAGACACCAGCGAGAGCGATCTCGGCTTCCGCTGCGCCTACGACCCGAAGCGCTGAGCGCCGACGGACTCAGCCCGCCTCGGCCTTGGCCTGGGCCGCGTCCTGGGCGCCCCGCAGCTTCGCCAGCAGGCGGTTGCCGGTGGTCGTGATCAGCTCGTGCAGGTGCTTTGCCCTCGGCTCCGCCTTCTCGAGGTAGCGCTCGAGCACCTCGCGCCGCTCGGCGTGGACCTTCGCCTGCGCCCACAACCGCTCCACGATCGCCGTGTCCGCCAGCAGGCGAATCAGGTTCTCGGCGTGCAGCATGGCGTAGGCGAAGTCGCGCTTCGGATCCCAGTTCTTGAGGAACTGCTCGGGCCAGGCGGCGATCGGCTTGCCCCCCAGCGCCTTGAGCTTGTCGGCCGCGGTGCGCTGCATCAGGTGCTGCTGGGCCGCGAGGGCGTGAGACTGCACCCGCGCCACCGCCCGCTCCAAGGGATCGCGCGCCGACAGCGACCGCCAGCGGCTCTGCGCCGTCCGCGCCACGAAGGCCTGGGGGTTCTTGATGATCCCCATCAGCGCGTCCTTCATGGCCATCAACGACTGAATCTGGCTGGTGCCCTCGTAGATGGGCATCACGACGGCGTCGCGGAGCAGCTTCTCGGCACCATACTCGCGCGTATAGCCCACGCCCCCGTGGATCTGGATGTTCAGCCGCGCCATCTCGACGGCCTTCTCGCTGGCCAGGTACTTGAGCAGCGGCGTGACCCGCCGCGCCTTGGTCTTGTGGGTGCGGGCCTCGGCCTCGAAGCGCTGCTGCTCGGCGCTGCCCCCGGCAGCATAGTAGCGCGCCCCGATCGTGCTGCGCTGCGCCATCTCCTCGTGGAAGGCCGCGTACATCGCCAGCGCCCGCAGGCCCTGGATCTCGGTCTCCATCGTCTCGAGGTAGTCGGCGATCAGCTCGTGCTGGTCGATGGTCTTGCCCATCGACGGCCGCTCGGCGGCGTAGGCGCGCGCCATCCGCACGGCGGCTTCGCACAGGCCGATGCTCTCGAAGCCGACCCCCACGCGCGCGTTGTTCATCAGCAGCAGCATCTGCTTGAAGCCATCGCCGCGCTGCCCGAGCAGGAAGGCCGGCACGCGGTCGAAGGTGATCGCCACCGTGGCCGATCCGTGGTGGCCGAGCTTCTCCTCGACGCGCTCCACGCGCGCCAGCCACTTCTTGTGCGCGCCCTTGCCGGTGTAGGCGGGCACCAGGAAGAGGGACAGCCCGCCCAGGCCGGCCAGCGGATCCTCGGCGTCGCCCGACGCGGGCTCGGTGCGCGCGATGACGAAGTGGTATTTGGCGTGCCCCGACGTGATGAAGACCTTCTCGCCGGACACCCGCCAGGTGCCGTCCGCGTCCCGCTCGCCCTTGCTGCGCAGGGCCGCCAGATCGCTGCCCGCGTTGGCCTCGGTCAGATCCATGCTGCCCCAGGCCTCACCCGCGAGGATCTCGGCGATGGCCTCCCCGAAGCGCGTGGAGATCACCGTGCCCCGCTCGCGGTCGATCTCGGTCGTTCCCTCGGAGAGCGAGTAGAAGAGCATGGCCATCGCCATGCCACCGTGGAAGCCATGGTGAGCGCACACCGAGACGTCGGCCCGCGCGAAGATCTCGGTGCAGATCATGTACAGGGTGGCCGGGCAATTCAGGCCGCCCAGCTCGCGCGGCAGGCACATGCCGTGGATGTCCAAGGCCTTGATCTTCTTGAATATTTTGTCCATCTCCCGGGCTTCGGTCACCTCGCCGTCGACGCAGTGGACGCCGTGCCGATCGATGGCGGGCGCGAGCGGGGCGATCTCCTCGGCGACGAACTCGCCGATCATCTCGGCGACCTCGCGATAGAAGTTCGTCGCCTCCTCGGCGCTGGCGAAGCCGTCTTCGAGGCGAAAGCGCTGCTCGACCATCTCGGCGAGCGCGGGCCAGTCGAGGCCCTGCTCGAAGTAGAAGCGCAGATCCGCGTTGTCCTTGAAGAAGTTGGCCATGACGCTCAGCCCTCCTGGGATAAGATGCGGCGCTTCACGACCCGAGCGGTCCCCAAGCGAGGTCGCCATGATGAACATCCCGATGCCCGAACTCAACGGCGACAACCTGATGCGGGCCTGGCGCGCGGCCGCGCGGGTGCCCGGGGGGAAGCGCGCGTTCAGCCGCGTGGTGGCGCGGGCTGCGCCCTACACGGGCACGATCGGCGCGGCGGTGCAGGCGCTCGAGCCCGGCTACGCGCGCCTGGCGATGCGCGACCGGCCGCTGCTGCGCAACCACCTGAGCTGCGTGCACGCCATCGCGCTGGCCAACCTCGTCGAGGAGACGACGGGCATCGCCATGCTGTCGCAGCTGCCGGCGGGCATGCGCGGCATCGTCACGCACATCGAGATCAGCTACCTCAGGAAGGCACGCGGCACCTTGACCGCCGAGTGCCGCGCCCCCGAGATCGCCCCCGGCGCCGAGTCGCAGTGCAAGGTGACGGGCGAGATCCGCGACGCGTCGGGCGAGCTGGTCGCCCACGGCACGGCCACATGGCTGCTGCGCCCCGCCCGCTGATTCGGCCCCAAAGAGCCCACTGGCGGTCGGCGCGGCGGCGTGCTTTGCTGCGTGCGCTCAAAGGCAGGGGGATACAGTGAAGAACGCGGTGATCGTCGTGGCCCTGGCGGGCATCTTCGGTGGGATTGGCTACTGGTTCTACCAACGGACCGCGCGCAGCGGCGAGGCGCCCGCCATCGGGCAGGTGCTCCCGGCGGAGTCGACGGTGGCCGTCGGCGGCCTGCAGGATCTGGACGGCGTCGCGCGCCAGATCCTCGACGCCCTGGCGAAGGCGCCGCCCGAGCTGACGAAGGACATGCCCCCCTTCGGCGACCCGGCCAAGCGCATCGAGACGATCGGCTTCGATCCCGCCACCCGCGAGGGCTGGGCCTCGATCGGCGTCGACTCGGCCGCCGGGGTGGCCCTGCTCGTCGACGCGCGCATCGTCGGTCGACGCGAGCCGGTGCCGGTGGCGCTCATCAAGATCGACGACCGCGACAAGCTGCTGGCGCTCATCGAGAAGAAGTCCGGGCAGAAGCCCGCCATCGAGGCCGCGGGCAAGGCCGAGGCGGTGAACTTCGGCGGCGAGCAGGTGTTGATCGGCAAGCGGGGCGAGTGGACGGCGATCCTGCTGGCGGGCAAGAGGGACGCCAAGCGCGCCGCGGCCGGCTTCGATGCCTTCCTGAGCGACACCGGCGCCGCGCTCGCGTCCCGCGACGGCTGGAAGGACGCCTTCGCCGACGGGGACGGATCGATCACGAGCTTCGGCTGGTTCGGCGTGGCCTCGATCGGCCCTCTGCTCGCCGCGCTCGAGGCGCCGGCCGAGGCCGTCGGCGCGGTGCCCTTCTACGCCGAGCGCTTCCCGTCGATGGGCGTGGTGCTCGGGGCCGAGAGCTTCACCGCGCGCATCGTGGCCACCGAGAAGGGCATCGCGGTGCTGCAGCAGGTCCTGCGACCCAAGAAGGGGCCCCCGGCCTTCGGTCGCTACCTGCCGCCCAGCGGCTGGGCCGCGCTCCGCGTGAGCGTCAACATCGCCGACATGTTCGAGGGCATCGGCGAGCTGCTGCCGCCCACGGTCCCGGCCGAGACCAAGGCTCAGCTCGGCATGGCCAAGGCCATGGTCGGCGCGGTGCTCGGCTTCACCTGGGCCGAGCTGTCGGCGGCCCTCTCGGGCCACGTCATGGTGGGCTTCAACGTGAACAGCGCGATGGCCGCACAGGAGGACCCCGCCAAGGCCGAGTGGCTGGCGGTGGTGGCCGCCAATGACGAGACGGCCAGCGACAAGCTCGTCGAGACCCTGATCGGCAAGGCCAAGGCCATGCAGGGCGCCGCGGGCGGCGGCCCCGCGATCGAAGAGGCGACCGTCGGGGGGCTCAAGGGCTGGAAGATGGCGGCCGGGCCCCTGACCATCGCGGCGGTGCGCCACGACGACGTCTGGCTACTCGGCCCGGAGGCGGTGGTGGCGGGCGCCGTGAAGACCGCCGCGGGCGACAACCTCAAGGGCAAGGCCGACGTGCTCGAGGACGACGACGTCGTCTACGGGGTGCACGCCGATCTGAAGCCCCTCCTCGCGCTGGCCGAGGCGATCCCGGACATGAAGGAGGCGCTGCTGAACCCCGCCCTCGCGGACTTCGCCAAGAACCCCGTCGTCGCGGGCGCCTGGCGCCTCGATGGCCACGGCCTGCTGGCGCGCACCGAGGGCAAGGTGTCGGGCGTGGCCTTCATCGTCGGGGCGATGGCGGCGGTCGCGGTGCCGAGCTTCATCAAGTATCAGAGGAGAGCGAAGACGAGTGAGGCCTCCATGAACGTCCGCAAGATGTTCGACTCGAGCGTGTCCTACTACAACGAGGAGCGCGCGACGCGTGAGGGCATAATCCTGCCGCCGCAGTTCCCAGCCACCGTCGCGCTCACGCCCACCCAGGATCTTTGCGCCACCGGCGGCGGCAAGTACATCCCCACCGCCGACACGTGGAACAACCCCACCTGGCAGGCCCTCAACTTCGCGATGGACGACCCCCACTACTACCGCTACGCGTACGTCTCGAGCGGCACCGGCCCCGGCGCCATGTTCACGGCGCGGGCCATCGGCGACCTCGACTGCGACGGCGTGCTGTCCACCTTCGAGCGCATCGGCGTCGTCGACGCGGAGGGCAACGTCAACGGCGGCTCGGGCGTGTACCGCGAAAACGAGCTCGAGTAAGGGCGCCCAGCAGCAGCAGCAACAGGCCCGAGGCAGGGCCCGGGTTTCCGCCGCCCGCGTCACAGTCGCAGCCCGCCGCGCTCCCCCCGCCGATGGTGGCGCCGGCATCGGGCGGCGCCGTCGCGTCGGTCCCACGATCGAAGCCGCTCGTGCCACGGTCGAGCCGCCCGGCCGCCGCGTCGCCCGCGTCGGGCTCGGACGCCGCGTCGATCGGGAGCCC
>CALBMW010000828.1 GCA_937896275.1 uncultured Myxococcales bacterium | reverse complement strand
ATGTCCTGCGCGACCGTGGCGGCCGGCGAGGGGCCTTCGTCCGCGACGCCCGCGGGCACGTCGCTGGGCGCGCCGCCGGTCGCGCTCACCGCGTACCTCGTCTGCGAGCGCCGGGAGGGCGTGGGCTTCGCCCCCGTCGTCGACTGCCAGGGGGCGCAGCTCAGCGCGGGGGATCACGTGCGCGTGGGCTTCGAGGTGACCGCCCCCGCCCACGTCTACGTCCTGAACCACAATGATCTCGGCCAAGTGCAGATGATGTTCCCGGCGCCGGGCCAGGAGAATCGAGTGCTCGGCGGGCAGCGCTACTTCTTGCCCGCCGACGACTGGCTGGAGCTCGACGCCCAGGGCGGCACGACGGAGCAGCTGCGGATCGTGGCCGCCGCGCAGCCGGTGCCGGCGCTCGAGGCCCTGCGCCGATTCGCGGGCGAGCCTGGCTGGTCTCCCGAGGTCGCGGCGCGCGCCGATGCCTTCGCCGAACGGGTCGCGCAGCGAGGGTTCACGCGCCCCGGGACGCCGGTGAGGCTCGCGGCGGAGCACGGCGTCGGGACGCCGACGCTGACCCTGCCCATGCTGCAGTCCGGCCCCGACGTGGCGGCCGTCGAGCTGCGCGTGGAGCATCACTGAGTCTCATGCGCCGCGCCCACTACACCCTGGTCGCCTGCGCGATGCTGCTCGCCGGGTGCGGCGGCACGGGGACGCGCGGTGCTCGATACGTCATGCGCGACGAGGTCGCTGCGCCGACGGTGGCGTGCGCGACCGACCTCGCCCCGCGCATGTGGGGCGTCGTGGTGGGCGTGAACTTCTACAACGACCGTCGCATCCCGGATCTTCGCGGCGCCGTGAACGACGCGTGGGCCTTCTACCACTTCCTCGCGAGCCCCGCCGGCGGCGCCGTCCCGCGAGGGCGGCTGCGCCTCCTGCTCAACGACCAGGCGACGCGGCAGTCGGTGGAGGGGGCGCTGGGCAACTTCCTCGCCGGCGCCTGCCCGCGCGACAAGGTGATCATCTACTTCGCCGGTCACGGCGCGCCCGAACCGGGGCGACCCGACGAGGCCTTCCTGCTGGTGCACGACACCAACCTCGACAACATGGTCGGCTCGGCCGTCTCGATGAGCCGTCTGCCCGACTTCCTGGCGTGGCGCGCCGGCGGCGCGGGTCGCCTGCTGATGCTGGTGGACGCCTGCCACGCCGGCAACATCGCCTTCCCGGGCGCGCGTGGCTTCACACCCAAGACGGTGGCGCTCAGCCGATCGAAGAGCGTCGCGGGGGGGCTCGACCGGCTGGTGACGAGCCGCCCCGGGTGGGGGGCCGTCAGCGCGACCGCGCCCGAGCAGACGGCCGGCGAATCCTCCGAGGCCTGTGTCCTCGGCGGGCGTCCCTACAAGGGCGGCGTCTTCACGTGTCACCTGATCGAGGCGCTGGCCGGCGCCGCCGACACCGACCGAGACGGCAGCGTGACCCTCCGCGAGCTCTTCGCGCACGTGCGGCAACACGTCTCCGAGGACACCGGCGGCGCCCAGGTGCCGCAAGAGTCGGGCACCCTGGAGGCCGAGCTGGTGTTGTCCCATCCCACCGGCGGACTGCTCGAGATCCCGCGTGTTCCCGAGAGGTTCCGCGTCGACGCGCGCCCCCACCCCCTGCGCCCCTATGTCTGGGGGACGACCGCGCTGGCCGGCGCCGCCGCGCTGACGGCCGGCGTCCTGAACCTGATCGCGAACAGCAAGGCCGACGACCTCAACGGCGCCGCGCACGACGAGCTCTCTCGCGCCGACTATGGCGATCGGCGCGCCGAGGTCGACGACCTCACCGCGGCCTCCCGGATCGGCTACATCGGCGCGGCCTCCTTGGGCGTGATCGCGCTGGGCCTCGCGCTGTGGGATCGGCTCGCCGAGCCCGAGGGCGTGCTCGACGTCTACGGCCAGCCACCGTGGCTGCGCCTGGGACCCACCGGCCTGAGCGTGGGCTTCTGACGTGCGCTGGCGCGCCCTGCTCCCGCTCCCGATCCTGCTCGCGGGCTGCTTCGTGGAGGTCGAGCGCCGCGCGTGCTTCGCCGACGGCGAGGCCTTCCTCGATCCGACCCTGCGACCCACGGACGCAATGCGCCTCGATCCCGCCATCGCGTGGTCGGCGGTGAGCGACGTGTGCTGCGATCCGGGCGAGTCGGGGGCCGGCGACCAGACCTGCGCGGCCTACTTCGCCGACGCGGGCATCTACCCCGAACAGCTCTGGCAGCTCGCCGCCTGCGCGCCCGAGGGCTATTGCTACCTCGATTGCCGCCCGGGCGAGAACTGCGCGTGCCTGAGCGCGGCCGACTGCGCCGGCGCCGCGTGCCGACTGCTCGATCGGCAGGGTGCAGACGGCGCGGCCTGCGCAGCGCAGGGGCAGACCGGCGCGGGCCGCAGATGCTCGGCCTGCGTGCCGGCGGACTGAGCCTCCCTCGCCGTCGAGCGCGCGCCCGTCGACCGCCCAGCGGGGCGCGGCGCTCTCAAGGGCACGCGGGCCCGTTGCCGGAGAGCGTGGTGGAGCCGCCGATCTCGAGCTGCGCGACGAAGGCCTCCAGCACGCACACGGGCAGCGCGGTCGACCGGATCGACAGGTTGCGGGTGATCGTGGCGAGCGCGCCCAGGCCGCTCAGCCGGGCGAGCTGCGGGTTGCTGAACAGGGTGAGGCTGTCGATGGTCTCGAGCGCGACCAGCCCGCTCACGTCGGTCAGGACCGCGTTGTTGGTGATGCTGACCGTTCGGAGCGAGGCGACGCGGCCGAGACCGTCGAGGTCCGTCAAGCCATCGTCATGGGTCACCTGGAGGCCGCCCCCGATCGAGTCCAGGACGGGGAGGCCAAGGAGGCTCGACAGCAGAGGGTCGTACTCGACGACGACTCCGCCTCCGATCGTGGCGAGGCTGTCGAGCCCGTGGAGATCGAGGAGCGCGTCGTTGTATCGGATGCTGAGGTCGCCCTCGACATGGGTCAACGCGCCCAGACCTTCCAGGCTGACCAACGCGGCCCCCCGCTCGATCTTCAGCCAACCGCCGACGCGGGTGAGCGCGCCCAGCCCCGACAGATCCTGCAGGAGCGTGTTGCGGGCGATGGTGAGGTTGCCCCCGACCGTCTCGAGCGCACCCAGCCCGGACAGGTCGACGAGCGGCGAGAGCAGACCGCTCCCGTCGCCGGTGATGATCTCGAGGCGACCGCCGATCGACCTCAGCTGCTCCAAACCATCCAGCGCGGTCAGGCGCGCCGAGAGCCCCACGTCGCCCTCGACGGCCTCCAGGCTGCCCAGGCCCTGCAGATCGGCCATCCGCCCCGCCGACACCGTCAGCCCGCCCGCGGTCCGCAGCTGATCGAGCCCCTGCAGCGTCGCCAGCTCCATGCAGTTGAGGGTGACCGTTCCACCCACGCGGGTCAGGCCAGAGAGACCGGTCAGCGCGACGATGGAGTCGTTCTGAAGGTAGAGCGAGCCGCCGATCGACTCGAGGCCCTCGAGTCCTTCGAGCGCGCCCAAGGACTCGTTGCCGCTGACACTCAGCGCGTCGCCGATCGAGCGGAGGCCGGGCAGGCCGGTCAAGGTGCTCAGCGCCGCGTTCGACTCGACGCGGAGCGTGCCCGCCAGCGTCGTGAGCCCGGCGAGGCCGGTGAGGTCGGCGAGCGCAGGGTTGCTCAGCAGCACCAGATCGCCGCTGACCGAGCGCAGCGTCTCCAGCCCCTGCAGGTGCGTCAACGCCGCGTGCTGGCTGACCGTCACCCCGCCCGCGTCGGTCAGCGCCTCGAGCCCGCGCAGGTCGGGCAGGACGTCGTTGCGCTCGACGTTGAGCCCACCCACGGTGCGGAGCGCGCCGAGCCCCCGCAGGCTCGCGAGGGCGTCGTTGTTGCTGATCAGGAGCGTCCCGTCGACCGCCTCCAGGCCGTCGAGCCCGGCCAGGCTCGTCAGGGCGCCGTTGTCATTGATCCGCACGTCGCCGTGCACCTCGCGCAGCGACTCGAGGCCCGTCAGGTCGCCCAAGGTGCCGTCATTCTGGAACCGCAGGCCGCCCGCGACCACCAGTTGGGGCAGGAAGAGCGACGGCAGCGCGTCCGCCCCGCCGATGGTCAGGGTGCCGGTGATCCCGGAGTAGCGCTGAAAGGCTGCGCGGGCCTCCTCCGATCCGATCGTGAAGTCGCCCACCAGGACCGGGTGGAAGCAGGTGTTCAGGTGCTCCCGCGCCGTGCTGACGCGACCGTCGGCGCAGATCGAGGGCCCGGACCCATCCTCGGCGCTCCACTGGGCCGCCTCGAAGCTCGCGGCCCGCAGCAGATCGACCCCGGTGAAGTCGGCGCCGCGCAGATCGGCCCCGGTGAAGTCGGCGCCGTCGAGCGTCGCGCCCGCGAAGGACGCGCCCTCGAGATCCAGCCCGGCCAGATCGACGCCGCTCAGATCGGCGCCCGCGAGATCGGCGTCGCGCAGGTTCGTGGTGCGATCGATCCGAACGCCCGGCAGGCGCGCGTCGACCAGCGAGGCGCCACCCAGATCCGCGCCGACGAGGTCAGCGCCCAGCAGCGTGGCCGCGTTCAGCCGCGCGCCCACGAGGATCGCGCCCCGCAGCACCGCCTCGAAGAGGTCGGCGCGGCTCAGATCGGCGCGGGTGAAGTCGACCCCGCTCAGATCCTCGCGGCTCAGCCGGGCGGCCGCCAGGCTCGCGCCGCGGAAGGTGGCCCCGGTGAAGGTGCACGCGAGGAAGGTCGCGCTGTCCAGGCGGGCGCCGTCGAAGAGGGCGCCGCTCAGATCGACCTCGCTGAAGAGCACGCCCACCAGATCGGCCCGGGGCGCGGTCGCGCCGGCGAATGACGTGGGCAGGCGGCAGGCCGCGTCCAGACGCTCGGCGCAGTCCTCGGCCTGCTCCCAGGTGCACCCGGCGGGGACGATGCAACCGGCCGGCTGCACCGGCGGAAGGCGGCCCGAGCGACCCGTGATCACCCGCAGCATCGACGCTCCGGTCAGATCCGCGCCGCCCAGGTTCGTCCCCACGAGGCTGGCGCCGTTGAGGTTGGCCCCACGGAGCGTCGCGCAGCGCAGACCGTCGTCCGTGCACCCGAAGTCGGCCTCCTCGATCACCGCGCCGTTGAGCGAGGCGCCGTCGAGCCGCGCGCCGCGCAGCGTCGTTCGATCCAGGATGGCGCCGATCATCGAGGCGTCGGTGAGATCGCTCCGGTCGAGGTGCGCGCGAGAGAGGTCCGTCAGCGCCAGGCTGCCGTTCTCGAGGCAGGCGTCGCTCAGATCGGCGTCCGCCAAGCGCGCCTGGCTCAGATCGGCCCCGGCCAAGGTGACGCCGCGCAGCATCGCGCCCTGAAGATCGGTCTGCGCAAAGAGGGCCCCGCGCAGGTCCACCGACGGGTGCGGTGCGTCGGCGTCGCAGGGCTCGGCGGGGCGGGGCTCCCCGTCGCCCACGAAGGACGCGCCGACCAGGCGCGCGGACGACAGATCGGCGCCGCGCAGATCGGCGCCAAAGAGACGGACGCAGGCGGGTGGCTGGTCTGCGCGCGCGACGCAGCCCAGGTCGGCGCCGAAGAACGACGCGTGGGTGAGGGTGACGCCCGACAGATCGGCGCCCCGCAGATCGGCGTTGCTCAGATCGACGCCCGTCAGGTCGAGGCCGGCGACCCCCCCGAGATCCTGATTGGACAGGTTCACGCCGGCCAGGCTCCCGAAGGTCAGATCCACGCCCAGCGTCACCGCCTCGGCCAGGTGGGCCGCCGTGAGCGTCGACTGCGAGAGGTCGAGGCGCGCCGCCGCCAGGCTGAGGAGGCGCACGGTGAAGACCAGGTCCGCCTCGTCGCGTTCGGGCGTCAGGGTGACCACGCGCTGCACGGTCTCGAAGCCCTCGCGGGAGACCTGGACGACGAAGGTGCCGTCCGGCACGCCGGCGAAGACCTCCGGCGCGTCGTCGACGTTGTGCAGCACGCGCTCGCGTGCGTCCGAGTAGGCGGCGCCGTAGACCGCGACGCGCACCGCGCGCTGGTCGGGGGGCAGCCACGAGGGCTGGATGTCCACGTTGACGCGAACGACGCCGTCGGCCGGCTGGGGCGGCAGCTCGACGACGAGATCCCGAACCCGTTGGCCGTCGACCTCGAAGCGCGGGGGGGCAGCCTCGTCGTTCCACACCGCGTCGACCGACTGCGTCACGTAGCCGGGCTTGGCGAAGGACAAACGGTGCGCTTGGCGCGACGCCGAGAGGGTGAAGTCGCCGGCCTCGTCGGTCAGCGTCGTGGCGACGAGCCCGCCCTCGACGTAGGCGCGCACGACCACGCCGACGGGGGGCGCGCCGTCGCCGAGCGCCACCCGCCCCGCCAGGGTGGCGGCGGTGGCCGCG
>CALBMW010000827.1 GCA_937896275.1 uncultured Myxococcales bacterium | reverse complement strand
CCCGCTCGCGCCCGCGCGCGCTGCCCTGGAGCTGGCGCGGCTGGCATTGCGCGCGGGCGACGGCGCCGAGGCGTTGAGCCGCCTGCAGGACGCGCTCTCCCGGGCCCCGCACAGCTTCACCGCGCACCACCTGCGCCTCCAGGCCCTGATCGCCGCGGACGATCAGGCGGGGGCGCGGGCGCTGCTGCCCGCCGCCGAGAGCCTGGCCCCGGATCGCTGCCGCCTGCTCGACGTGCGGACCGCCGTGCGGGACGCCAGTCGCCACGATCCCTCCCCGCTCGTCGACGCACTGTTGAGCTGCGGCCGGGTGCTGGAGGCCGCCGAGCGCCTCCTCACCGCACGGCGCCCCGAGCAGGCGCTCGCCCTGCTCGAGGGGGGCGATCGGCCCCCGGGCGGCGCCAAGGCCCAACGCTTGCGGGCCCGTGCGCTGGTCGGCCTGGGCCGCCTGGACGAGGCCCGCGCGCTGCGGGCGGCGTTGGACACGGTGGAGGATCAGATCGCCGCCGCCGATCTGGCGCGGGGGGCTAGCGGGGACGGCATGGATCAAGCCGAGGCACCGCAGGCGACGGCACCGCAGGCGACGGCACCGCAGGCGGCGGCACTGCAGGCGACGGCACTGCAGGCGGTGGTCGACGCCCACCCCACGGCCCCGGCCAGCCTCGATCTGACAGCCACCTGGCCGGACTGGACCCCGCTCTCGACGCTGGCCCTCGACACCGAGCAGGCCATCGCCGCCTTCGAGGCCGAGCCGCCGCTGCCCGGTCCAGCCGTGCGCGTGCTGGATCACGCCGCGCTGCTCTACTTCGACGACGGCACTCGCCTGCGCTGGGTGCACGAGGTGCTGGCCATCCGCTCGCGCGATGCGGCCGAGACCTATGGCGAGATCGGGCTGCCCGACGACGCTCGCCTGCTGGCGCTCTACACTCGCAAGGCCGACGGGCGCCGCGTGTTCGCCGAGGCGGTGGCCGAGAAGGACACCATCTCGCTGCGCGACCTCGAGGATGGCGACTACCTGGTCGCGCAATACCTCGAGCCCGGCGGCAACGGCTACCTGTACGACGGCGGCTTCCTTACGCCACGGGTGTGGTTCCGCGGGGTCGACCTGCCCATCTTCCGTCAGCGCTTCGAGGTCTACGCGCCCGGCCCGACCCTGCCCGAGTACCAGCGCCTGGCCGGCGCCCCGCCGCCCGTCGAGGTGCGCCTGGGCGAGCAGCGTGGGTTGCGCTTCGAAGCCACTCGAGTGCCCCTGTTTCCTCCCGAACAGGACGCCGTGCCGCCAGGGCTCTGGCTTCCCTCGCTGCGGGTGGGGGCTGGGGTCGAGCTGGTCGATGATCTCACCTACTATCGCGACCGCGTGCTGGCCCAGCGGCGGCGCACCACGCGCTTCGACGCCTGGGCGCACACGCAGGCGGGGAAGGGAGCGCCGACGGAGCGTGCCGCGCGCCTGGCCCGGGCGGTGCGCGAGGCCGTGGACGGCAGCGCCGGCCTCATCGCCGACGAGGCCGCCTCGGCCGTGCGCCGCGGCGAGGGCAACCGCGCCCTGGTCCTCAGCGCGGCGCTCGAGGCCGCGAACCTGCCTCACCGCCTGCTGCTGACGCGCCCCAAGGTGCACGTGCCCGCCGGACCCTTCCGACAGGTGGCCGACTTCCCGTACCCGCTCATCGAGATGGCCGACGGCACCTGGATCGACCCGGGCCCCGACCGCGCCGCGCCGGGCTTCATCCCCTTCCCGATGCTGGGCGGCGACGCCCTGATCGCCTGGCCGCCCGACGCGCCAATCAACCCAATGCAGCTGCCCACGACGCGCGCCGTGGGGGACGCGCGCACCGTGGAGCTGCGGCTGCGCTGGCGGGCCGATGGCGCGCTCGACGGTGAGGTCTTCGACACGCTGGTGGGGCAGGAGTCCATCGTGGTGGGCGCGATCCTGGCCCGCCTCGATCCCGAGCGGCGACCGCGCCTCGTCGAGCGGCTGCTGCTCGGGGCGGTCGGCGCGGCCCACGTCGACGCGCTGGAGGATCTGGCCGCCCAGCCCCCGGACGGCGCGCTCGTGATCCGCGCCCACTTCACCGTGCCGGGCGGCGACCGGGTGAGCCTGGGGCTGGCGCCCGTCTCGCCCGGTCGCGGGCACGCTCACCAAGGAGACCGGGCGACCCCGTTGGCGCTGGATCTGCCCACGCACCAGCGCGTCCACCTGATCCTCGAGAGCGATCGGGACTTCACGGGCGCCCCCGAGTCGCTGACCCTCGAAGAGGGTGACTGCCGCTTCACGCGCACGGTGAGGGTCTCTGACGACGCCCTGGAGATTACGAGCGAGTTGATCATCGCGGGCGGCACGGTGCAGCCGGCCGACTACCCGGCCTTCGCGCGCTGGGCACAGCAAGTGGACGCCGCCGAGCGCTTCGGGCTGTCGATCGAGCAGTGAGAGTGGGTGATTGAGCCGGACGTCGCTCGCGCCACCGACGAGCGCCGTCGTGCGTCAGACGCCCCACCGCGTCAGACGCCCCACCGCGTCAGACGCCCCGCCGCGTCAGACGCCCCGCCGCGTCAGACGCCCCACCGCGTCAGAAGACGTCCGCCAGCACCCGCTCGGCGTGCCCCATCACGTCCACGTCGGGGAAGACCGTCTTCACCACCCCATCGACGACGACGAAGGTGGTGCGCGCGATGCCCTGGTAGACGTGTTCCTGCCAGCGCTGCTCGCCCCACACGCCGAAGGCCTCGCAGACCGCGTGGTCGGGATCCGACAAGAGGGGGAAGTTCAGCGAAAACTTGGTGCGGAACGCCTCGTGGCTGGCGATCCCGTCGGCGCTGACGCCATAGATCGCCACCCCCCGGGAGGCAAAGGCGTCGCGGGCCTCGCGGAAGGCGCAGGCCTGCTTGGTGCAGCCCGGCGTGTCGTCCTTCGGGTAGAAGTAGAGCACCACCGTACGGCCGGCGAAGTCCGCCTCGGTCACCGTGCCGCCGTGATCGTCGCGCAGTGAGAACGCGGGGATCCGCTCGCCCGGCTGGAGCATGGTCAGGATCCCCGTCAACCGTTGAGCAGGCTGAGCGCGCTCTGCTGCGAGACGTTGGCCTGCGCCAGCACCGCGATGTTGGCCTGCTGCAGGATGCGCTGCTGCGCGAGCTGTGTGCTGCGCTCCGCAAAATCTGCGTCGCGGATACGGCTGTTGGCCGCGGCCACGTTCTCGGCCACGTTCGACAGGTTGCTGATCGTCGACTCGAAGCGGTTCTGCAGCGCGCCGAAGCGCGAGCGCTGACTGCTGACCTGGGACAGCGCGCGGTCGACCACCGCGATGGAGCGGTTGGCCCCCTCGGCCGTCGAGACGTCGACTGTGCGGACCGCGGTCTGCGCCGTGACCCCCACCAGGCCGCCCTGCAAACCGGCGTCGGTCGCGGCGGCGCCGCCGACGCTGAACTGCGACTCACTGGTCAGCGTGACGGTGCCGGTCGTCGTGGCCTGGGCCAGCCCCGTGACGGCGGACGCGTTGCCGGTGGTCTGCACGTCGATGTTGCGGCCGTCCTGCGCGGTCAGCTCGATGCCGCCCGAATCCGTGCGGCTGGCCACGACGCCCGTGCGATCTGCGGCAGCGTTGATCGCGTCCACCAGCCCACCACCCGCGTCATCCGCCTGCACCGCGAAGCCCGAGATGCTCTCGCCGTTGATGATGAGCTGGTTGCCCGAGTCGAGCTGCCCACCGCCCGCCGCGTTGCCCGAGACCTCGGTGGCGTTGACCGTGGCCGTGACCCCCGTGTCGGCCGACACGTCGTTGACCGCCGCCGCCACCGCGATCGCGCTGCCTTGCGGGTTCGCCGTCGAGAGGGCGTCGTCGGTGGCCTGGGTGGCGCGCACGTCGACCCCGTTGATCGTGAGCTCGCCCGCCTGGAGGCCGCTGGGGTCGATGGCCCCGCCCGTCACCTCGGCCGCGCTGCCGAGTCGGCTCGTACGCACGTCGCCGCCGGCCACGTTGATGGTCTCGTTCGCGTTGGCGCCGACCTGGAAGCTGCGCTGGTTGAAGGAGCCGTCGAGCACGCGCTGCCCGTTGAAGGTCGTGGTGTTCGCGACGCGCCCGATCTCCTCGGTGAGCTGGTTCACCTCGCTCTGGATCGCCTGCCGATCGCTGTCGTTGAGCGTGCCGTTCGACGCCTGGATGGAGAGCTCGCGGATGCGCTGCAGGTTCTCGTTGGTCGAGCCGAGCGCCGCGTCCGCCGTCTGCACCAGCGACACCCCGTCGCTCGCGTTGCGCACCGCCTGGTTCAGGCCACGGACCTGGCTGTCGAAGCGGCTGCTGATGGCCAAGCCCGCGGCGTCGTCGGCGGCGGAGTTGATGCGCAGGCCACTCGAGAGCTGCTGGAAGGCCTTGTTCAGCACCTCGTTGTTCTTGCGCAGCTGGCGCGCGGCGTTGAGCGAACGAGTGTTGGTGTTGATCTTGAGCGACATCCGCTTGACCTTTCGAGGCGAGCACCGGCAACCGCCTATGGTGCCGCATTATGGTGCCGATGTACGGATTCCTCAAGTCGGCGGGCCGGCCGCGTCCCTGGAGGCCCCGCTGCGCTTCGACCCCCCGCTCCAGCGCTGCACCTTCGTTCGGCGCTACAAGCGCTTCTTCGCGGACGTCCTGCTGCCCGACGGTGCGCTGCTGACGGTGCACTGCGCCAACACGGGCGCCATGACCGGGTGCCACGCCCCCGACGCGCCAGCCTGGATCAGCGACTCGCGGAACCCGGCGCGGACGCTGCGCCACACCCTCGAGATCGTCGAGGTGGACGGAGCCAGCGTGGCCGTCAACACCCACCGCGCCAACCACGTGGTGGCCGAGGCGGTCTTGGCCGGCACGGTGCCCGAGCTCGGCGGCTACCCTGCGCTGCGCCGCGAGGTGGCCTACGCCGGGCGCCACCGCGTCGACCTGCTGCTCAGCCGCGGCGACGCGCGCTGCTTCGTCGAAGTGAAGTCCGTGACCCTGGGCGCCGGTGGCGGACTCAGCCGCTTCCCCGACGCCGTCTCGCGCCGCGCCACCGAGCACCTGCACGCGCTCACCCGCGTCGTCCTCGCGGGCGATCGGGCCGTCCTCTTCTTCTGCGCGCTGCGCGACGACACGCGGGCGGTGGCCCCCGCCGACGCCGTCGATCCCGTCTACGGCGCGGCCCTGCGCGCGGCCGCCTCGGCCGGGGTCGAGATCCTCGCCTATCGCTGCGCGGTGGGTCCGGCCGCGCTCACCCTCGAGGCGCGCGTGCCCGTGCTCCTGGATCCGAGATGAACGATCCCGAGGCGCGCCCCGGGGACGGACCCGGCGACCCCGGACACTGCCTCAGCGCGGCCCGGCGCCGAGGTTGTTGGGCGAGCCGTTGACCGACTCGCGCCAGGTCTTCGGCATGACCAGCAGCAGGCTCAGCGGATCGAGCGCGGCCAGCGTCAACACGGTCCGCTTGCCGTACATGTCGTCCTTCTCGCCCGGATCCTTGGACACGTCGAAGACCTCGATCGCCTGCTCGCTCCGCATGATCACCTTGGCCGGGCCCGCCTGCAGCGCGAACTGGCCGGTGCCCATCGAGGCGAGCAGCGCGTTGGGGTACAGGGCGCCCGTGGCCCACAACAGCGGCATCACGTCTTGCCCCTGCACGTCGTCGGGCAGCTTCTGCCCCAACAGCGCCATCATCGTTGGCAGCATGTCGATGCCGTCGACGCCCACCTCGACGCGCTTGCCGGCCGGGAACAGCGCGGGGAAGCGCACCATCATCGGCACGTTCACCAGCTCCTGATTCAGGCTGTGGCCGTGCCCGCAGGAGCCGTGCTCCCAGAACTCGTCGCCGTGATCCGAGGTCACGATGATCATCGTCTGGTCGTAGATGCCGGCCTCCTTGAGGTGCGCCACCAGCGCCCCGAACTGCTGGTCGTTGTAGGCGATTTCGTTCTCGTACAAGGCCTCGATGCGCTGGCGGTCGCGGTCACTGGGGGGGGTCTTCTTGCCCTTCAGCTTCCCCATCTCGGTGCCCGACAGGTACTTCTTGTACGGCCCGCCGTAGCCCTTGCCGTCGTATTGCTCGATGAACGCGTCGTGCGACCGGTAGGTGACGTGGGGATCGCTGGTGCCCAGGTAGAGGTAGAAGGGCTTCGCCTTGTGGGCGTCGATCCACGGCTTGGCCGCCTTGACGACCGCCGCCGCGTTGTTGGCCTTGTTCTCGCGGATGAAGTTGGTGAAGTCGTCGAAGCCCTGGTCGAAGTTCCACTTCTCGCTGACGTAGCCGTTGCTCACGAAGCCGCCGGTCCGGTAGCCCGCCTTCTTGAAGACCTCGGCCAGCGTGGTCCGCTCGGCGCCGAGGCTGGCCTCCTGCGTGTAGACGCCGTGGGTGACG
>CALBMW010000826.1 GCA_937896275.1 uncultured Myxococcales bacterium | reverse complement strand
GGTCCTGCGTCGCGCGCCGGGTCCTGCGTCGCGCGCCGGGTCCTGCGTCGCGCGCCGGGTCCTGCGTCGCGCGCTTGGCTCGACGCGACGCGCCCCCCTGCCACCGTCGAGGACGCGTCGCGCGCCTACCGGTCGATCAGCCACAGCGTGACGCCCGCGATGAGCGCGGTCGTCGCCAGGCTGGCCGTCACGTAGTAGGCGGTAGCGTAGCCGCCCGCCTCGTCGTCCAGATCGCGCCAGGCCATGCGCGTGTCCGCCCGGTCGCGATCATCGACCCGACCCTGAGCCAGCAAGGCCAGCACCGCCGTCCCGGCGCCGAGAGAGCCCCCGGTGATCAGCGAGACGTTTCGCCAGGTCGACAGATCCCGACCCCCGGACTTGCCCTCTGCGGGGCTCGCCGGCGCCAACTCGGCATGCACGCTGACGCCCCCCCGCTCGCCTACCGAGAACCGGTGCTGCGCCGTCGAGTAGCCTCGAAGCTCGAAGCGCATCGCGTGGGGCCCCAGCGTGACCGGCGCCTCGAAGGGCGTCGTGCCGATGGGCTCCGGCGCAGCGTCGAGGAAGGCCAGCGCACCGGGCGGTCGGCTGCTGATGCGCACGATGGGCAAGAGATCGACCGAGAACTCGCGCACCCCGTCCGGCTCGACGTTCACGCTCGTCTCTCGGGGTGCGAAGCCGTCCAGCTCGAAGCGCGCCTTGTGGGCGCCGAGCAGCAGCAACAGGCGCACCGGGGTCTTCGTGCGCAGGGGTTCGCGCGCGTCGTCGATGAAGACGCGGGCGCTCTCAGGACGGCTCACCAGCACCACATAGGGCTTGAGCGCCTCGAGCCTCTCCCGGGCGTTGCGGGCGTAGGTGCTGGTGCCGTTGTCCCGGCGAAGGTAGGCCTCATAGCTCTCCGCGGCCCGATCGAGCAGCCCCTTCGCCTCGTAGGCCAGCCCGAAGGCGAAGTCATCGGTCGAGCTCGTGCACTGCTCGTGGATCTTCGTGATCCGCAGAAGGGCCTCGTCCGCGCGGCCCTTGGCGAGGGCTTCGAGGAAGGCGCTCCGCTGAGCGCCGATGTCGGCGCAAGGGTCGCGGCGGCGGGCCGCGGCGGCTGCCCCAGGCACGAGGGCCACGGCCACCACGAGCAGGAAGAGACGGCGCATCGGTCCTCATACCGCAGCCGGGTCGCCAGGAAAAGTGTGACCACGACGTGGGCCGCCGGCATGATGGCGCCTCCTTGACCTGGGGCGCCCGTGACACTGCTGGCCGATCGATACCGCCTCGAGCAACCCCTGGGCCAAGGCGGCATGGGCGTCGTCTACGCGGCCCGCGACACGCGGCTCCACGATCGACCCTGCGCGGTCAAGGTGCTGGCGACGCCCCTCGACGATCTGGACGCTCGGCAGCGCTTCGCGCGCGAGATCGCGATCGCCGCCGGCCTGCGGAGCCCTTACATCGTGCCCGTCTGGGATCATGGCGCCCTCCCCGATGGCCGCCCCTTCGTCGTGATGCCGCTGCTGGAGGGGGAGTCCGTGGGCCAGGTGCTCGAGGCCCGCTGCCCTCTGGATCCCGACCGCGCCACGCGCCTGCTCGACGGCGTCCTGCTGGGGCTGGCCGAGGCCCACGCTTGCGGCGTCCTGCACCGCGACATCAAGCCTGACAACATCTACTTGACCCGCACGATCCTGGGGCAGGAGCACGCGGTCATCCTGGACTTCGGCGTCGCGCGCCACGAGAACGGCGACGACGCGATCACGGCGTCGGACATGCTGGTCGGCACGCCGACCTACATGGCGCCCGAGCTGTTCCAGGGGGCGCGGCCCACCGAGCGCTCCGATCTCTATGCGCTCGGCATGGTGGCCTACCAGGTCCTGGCGGGCCGTCCACCCTTCTCCAAGCGCGCGCCCGTGCCCGACGAGGTGGCCGTGCTGCCCCCGCAGCAGCGCCTGTCGTGGATGAAGCTGCACCAGCCGCCAGCGCCGATCGGCACGGTGTCGGCGGCGCTGGCCGAGGTGGTTCGCCGCCTGCTCGATCCCTCGCCGGCGCAGCGCTTCGCCCGCGCCATCGACGTGCTGCTCGCCCTGCGTGGCACCCCAGAAGGGGCGCGGGCCCTGGCGCCGCTGGCGAGCCTCGTCGAGAACGCAGCGCCCACGGTGCGAATGGATCCGGCCGCGCTGGACGACTTCACCGTGCCGAGCGTGCCCGATCTGCCGCTGCCCGTGGAGGTGGGTGGGCCCCCACCTGCGGCTGTTCCGACGCCGAGCGCGCCGCCGCCCACGCCACCGTGGCCGACCCCTGATCGCCCGCTCAACCTGCCCGACGGGGGGCCCGCCACCTGGCTGCCCTGGCTGGTGGGCGGCTTGGTGCTGCTGGGCACGGGCGCGCTGGTCGGGATGCTGCTTCGTTGATGCGCCGTCAGGGCGCCGCGCAGGACGCAGGATCGAGGTCGGGCACCCGGTCTTCGGCTACCAGCGCCCTGACCCGGCGCGCTTCGAAGGTGAGCGGCAGAACAAAGCCGCGGCACTGACCGGGGTTGGCGCACACGCCGTCGGCGCAGTCCGCCGCCAGGGGCCAGGCGACGCTGCCCTCGCAGACGCCCCCCGCGCCGCCCAATGCCGGGTGCAGCAGCGCGAGAGGCAGGGCGCAAAGATCGACCGGCTGCAGCCGCAGGTGCTCGAAGAAGCGCGCCCCGGTCGCGTTGCCCAGGACCGCCCGATCGATGTCCTCAGCCAGGACGTACAGGGTCATGTTGCCGCGCAGCCGGCCAGCGACCGGCTGATGCTCGATCACCTCGAGCGTCAGGTAGGAGAGCTGCACCGACGCGGGCATCTCGGCCAGGTTGACGTAGGACCTGCCAAGCTCCGACGCGCACACGCCGCCGACCGGGGCCAGACACGCGCGGTCGTCGGGTCGGCAGCGCGACACGGTGCTCAAAGGCATCGAGAGCACCCCCGGCTCGCACCCGCCGGGCCCGTCGATGCCGCTCCAACGCAACGCGCCGTCCACTGCCCGCGCGGTCCCGAACTGCGCCACGGTGTCGCCGCTGGTGAGGCCGAACGCCGGATCGACGCCGAACGCGAGCCAGGTCAGACCGCCGTTGGGCGCGAGCGCCGACCGGAAGAGTTGATTGGTGATGTTGAGCGCCTCCGGCTCGATTGGGTTGGCCGGATCGAGATCCAGCAAGCGGAAGCCGAGGTTGGTCAGCGCGAACGCGTCGCAGCCCGGTCCTTCGACCGGCGACTGGCAGTCGAGGTTGCCGCCGCGACACTCCACCGTGCGATCCCGCTGTCCGCCGCACGCCCCCGCGTCGGCGGGCAGCGTCGAGGCGAAGTCCGGCGCCTCGCAGGCCGAAACGGGGGGCGCATCGCACGCGAAATCTGCAGGCGGGCCGCATAGTTGCGACGTCGGCGGCACGCACACAGAGCGCCGCTCTGCGCAGGCGCGGCAGGTCGGCAGGCCGTGGGTGACGTCGGTGGCGGCGGGCAGGCACTGGGTTGCCGCGGCCTCGTCCACCCTGAGCGTGCGGGCGCAGCGGATGCCGACGAGCGGCACGCGCACCGAGGGCGGCTGGGGCACGCGATTGGTCGGCCGGGTGCGGCGCGCGATCGAAGCGAAGTGCTCACCGCGCGTCACGCGCTGGCTGGGGCTGCCGACGTCGCAGGCCGGACCCACCGGATCGTCGAGGGTCATCGCGTCACCCCACAACGCGTCGTAGCTGGGCGCGTACCAGTCGTAGACCCACTCGGCGACGTTGCCGACCAGATTCAGTACGCCCTCGGGCGAGGCGCCGCGCACGTTCGCATAGACCGGCGACGGGTTCACCAGCGCGGGCAGGTCAGGGCAGTCGCCCGGGTTCAGGTTGTAGGTGGCCAACCAGCCCTGGCCCCCGTTCGGCGCGTCCTCCTGGGCGCTGGGACAGTCGGGCAGCACCGCCGGCTCTCGGTCGGCCCACGGGAAGGTGCGCAGCGCGTCCGTGGGGCCGATGGCGGCGTGCTCCCACTCGTACTCGGTCGCCAGCCGCTTGCCGGCCCATGCGCAGAAGTCGCGCGCTTGGCACCACGAGACGCCCGTGACCGGCAAATCGAGCAGGTGCTGATCGAGCACCACGTCCGTCGCGCGCATGCGTCCGTCAGGGTTCAACGGTCGCTCGGGCAGCTCGATCCCGGCCTCCTCCCGGCGCTCGAGCTCCCTCCAGAGTCGGCCCGATGGGGGCGCGCAGCAGCCGTCGCGCACGCACTGCCGATAGGCTCGGAGCGACGCCTCCTCGCGGTCGAGCGCGTAGTCGTAGCCGAGGCGAACGAAGTGTGGGCAGTGCGCGCCGTGGCAGCGCTCGTCCGGGTCAGGTCCCAGGTGCTCGATCTGGAGGCAACCGCGCTCACTCACGCCCGACGCGCAGACGCCCAGGGGGTTGAGCTGTCCGCGCTCCAGGTAGGTGCCCTCGCAGGCTTGGGGCTGCGCCAGCGTTCCGTCGATCAGCCCGTCGCAGTCCTCGTCGAGGCCGTTGTTGCAGACCTCGTTGGGGCCGCGGTTTTCGTCGATCTCGCCGTCGCAGTCGTCGTCGATGCCGTTGCAGGGCAGCTCGAAGGGCAGCCCGGCCGGCGGCTCGCAGGTGAAGGCGCCATCGACACCGCAGCGCATCGTGCCCTGGGCGCAGGGTCCGTCCGACGCGTCGTTGGGGCGGCAGGGCTCACCGTCCGGCGCAACGCCGGGCCTGCAGCGCGCGGGGCCCATGTCCGCGGCGTCCGGTCCGGCGTCGCGGGGGGG